>JAKSPU010000079.1 GCA_024404505.1 Clostridia bacterium | reverse complement strand
CCATAAAGTTCTTGGGATTCTTAAGCCCTTCTTTCAAGAAGGGCTTAAGCGGGGTGCGGGGCAGAGCCCCGCAAACGCATCCTCGGGGTGCGGGGCAGAGCCCCGCGAACGCATCCTCCGGGCGCGGGGCAGAGCCCCGCGCTCCCCTTACTCGAACTTGATATCCTCGTAAGCGGACATAGCTTCGAGCGTGCGGCAGGAGGCAAACATACAGTTGAACCAGAAGTTGTCCTCCGCGTTCTTCGTACCCATCCAGTGGGTCGGGATCTGACCGTTCTCATGCTGCACGATCGTCAGCTGGTCGGCGAGAGCGCGGGCCTTGGCCAGCCACAGCTCGCCGCAGCCTGCCTTGTACAGTGCGAGGAAGCCCATGAGGACAGCGGAGACGGAGGCGTCGATCGGGACGTACCAGCCGTACTGCTCCAGCGCGCAGGGCGTGTGCCAGAGGGAGGTGTCGTAAGGCTCACCGTTCGGCTCATTGGAGGCGTGGGTCCACGGGAAGGGCTTGCCCCAGATCACGAACTGGTCCTCGACGAAGCGCATCAGCTGCTCGGCAAGGGCGAGGCACTCGGGATCGTCTGCATGGTACTCGGCGTAGTAGGTCGCCAGCGAGGTGGGACCGTAGTGCGTCAGATTCATGTAGTTGGTGGACAAAGGGCTGTCCTCGAACTGACCCTCCCAGTTGTAGGACGGCAGCTGCGTGTTGAGCATATACGAAACGGTCTTGTCGCCAAGCTCCTTCCAGCACTCGTCGCCGGTGCGCTTGTACAGATCCATGATGAAGGGCGTGACAGCCTCGAGCGGGGAGACGTAGTTCGGGGTGAGCGGCTCGCCGGTCTTGGTGGAGCGGACGAGGAACCAGCTTCCGTTTGGCTCGACGGTGCGGAGGTAGTAACGGCCGATCTTCAGCGCCTCGTCGAAGTACTTGTGATCGCCCGTGGCAGCCTCAAGCTCGAGGTACATCTCACCGACGGCAACGGGGTAGATCATCATCATCGTGCCGAAGTGCGCCTTCGCGGCGTACCAGTTCGGCGTGAGGATGCCGTACTTCTCCGGATCGGGGCAGAAGTCGAGATAGTAGGTAGGCGGCAGATCAGCCATCGGATCGTCACCGCGGGGCGTGATACCGATCAGCCAGTCGGCGGCGCTGACCGCGACCTTGAGCGCGTCGGCGGCGTCCTCGGGGCAGAGACGCGCATAGGAAAGCATGGCCTTGCCGAGAGACGCGATCATCTTGCTGGGATAGGTGTTGAGATCGTAGTACGGGTCGGGGGTACCTTCCTTCAGCCAGTGCTGGACAAAGCCCTGAGACATGGCAAAGCGGTACGCCTTGATGGCAGACTCCTTGTAGGAGCAGACGGCGGGAGGCGTGACCTCCGGGAAGGTGGAAAGACGGTAGAAGGTCCGTGCGCCGACGATGCACTGCTCGCTTCCGTCGTCGTTGAGAGCGTATACGGTCAGCTGGACGATGCCCTCGGGCAGCTCGGCCCAGATGGGAGTCAGGAGGACGCAGCAGTCGCTCGCCTCAAAGCTGTGGGTGACGCCGTTGACGTCGACAGCCTTGTAGAGGTACCGATTGCAGCACCGGACGGCGGTGAAATGGAACGCGGGGACGTACATGAATTCCGTAGACTCCACGTTCCAGAACGGGAGACCGCGCTTGACGCCGTACCGGACGGTCGTCGCGGGGTCGCAGCACTCACGGAAGGCCTGCTGAGCTAATTCTTTTCTTGTCATAATGTATACCTTTCCGACGCGGTTATCGGATATAACGCGGGACGGATACCGCAGATCTCATCCGCCCTTATTGGGAACATAGTAAAGCGGGACAGCCCTTGAGGACTCAATCCCAATAGACCTCGATCTCGGATACCTGCATGAGGTATCCGCCGAGCGCCGGCTCGTTCGAGCTGCGCAGCTTGCGGCCGCAGATGCGGACGAAGCGCGCGTGCACGGTCTCGTCCAGCACGAAGGTGCGTCCGACGCCCTCCGTGATCGTGTCGTCGTCCTCGGAGGCCACGGTCGTCCAATCTTCCCCGTCAAGGGAGATCTGGATGTCGTAGGCGGCAGGGAAGAACTTTCCGCTCTCACGCGGGTAAACGACCACACGGCTGACCTTGTAATCGCCGCCGAGATCGACGCCGCCCCAGACCGTTCCGGCCTTGGGCGTCAGCGAGGACACGCCCTGCGCCATCCAGCCGTTGGTGCCGTTTGCTTCCGTCCGCAGCTTGATGCCGTCGGTCAGGTAGGCAAGACCCCATCCGTCCGTGACGCTCTCATAGGCGGAGCCGCTGGCGATCGGCTTCTTGCCGAGCGCGACGTTCTGTCCCTTCTCCTGCGTGACCTCCTCATACGAGGTCGGACCGGGCAGCGGGACGCTGCCGTCGTCGTGATAGATCTCGATCTCCGCGAGGTCCGCGGCTATGGAGCCGCCCGAAACGGTCAGCCGGAGCGCCTTGACCGTGACCGCTTCAAAGCGGATCACAGGCACCTCCGTCGTCGGACGGGCAAACGACTCGTTCTTATAGATCTCGACCCAGCCGTCCTCGGTCTCGGCGGACAGCGTGACCGATCTCGGGAATCCGGCGCCGAAGCCGACGCCCTGATCTGCCGGGTAAAGGTCCACTCTGTTGACGACCTGCGGCTGATCGAACTCAAACAGCATACTGCCGGTCTGCCCGGCGGGGACGCGCCACGAGTAGGAATCCGCGGTGGAGGTGCGCTGTCCGTCAAGCGCGCAGACGACGAAGCAGCCGTCGCGGCCTTCGGAGGCGTCCGCCGTGATCTTTGCCTGACCCGAACGGGCCAGATTGGCGTCAGCGGGCTTCGCGGTACGGAAGTCGCCCTCCGGAAGACCGATGAAGGCGAAGTCGCCTGCCTCCAGACGCAGCGTGAGCGTGTGGTCGGACAGCGCCGTTTCGGTGCCGGCACCGGTGCGCGTGTCGTACACGATCACCTTGTCCACGCCTGCAAGCCTGAAGGACATATCCGCAGCCTTCCGCATATCCTTGTTGACTACCATGAGGTACTGCCGTCCGTCGGTGCGGTCGCAGAGCAGGGACAGGATGGCGTACTCGTTTCCGACCGGCTGCGCGAAGAACCCGGCCGGGACCTTCGTGTAGACGCCGGAGGCGCTGCGCCTGCCGGTATGGTATACCTCATCCGCCTCACACCGGACCAGCACGGGTCCGATCGTGTGGACGCGGGTGTGCAGGTCGCACGCCGCGGGGTAAAGGTCGGTCGGCTTGCCGTCCTTGCCGATGACGGCGTCGGTATAGTCCTTGTAGGTCTCCTCGGGATTGCCGTAATCCGGCACGAACCATGACCAGTACTTGATCCACTTGAAGCCGTAGGCCAGCGCGGACGCGGCGTGATAGGTCAGCGTGGCCTGATCAGGACGGCGGTAGGCGTTGTTGAAGCCGCCGACAGCCTGCAGGTAGAACGCGGTGCGCGTCCTCGTTGCGAGTCCCGCCTTGCGGACGGCCTCGAAATTGCCGAACAGCTGGTCCTCGTTGACCGCCCCGGCTCCGGCCGGGAACGGGTAGTTGTCGAAGGACAGGTAGGCGTTGGCGCTGTCGTCAAGCAGGCGGCAGTAATCGTCGAGACGATGCTCGTAGTCCGTCATGCTCGCGTAAGCGCCGCCGGGCAGGAAGTTGACGTCCGTCAGCGCGTTCGGGTCCATGACGCCGAGCTTGTTCTGCACGGGCGAGTAGGGGTTGCAGTCATACGGCTCGTCGATCAGATGGTAACCGGCAAACGCGGGCTTGTCCGCAAAGCGGGAGACGATGCGCTCCAGCTGCTTGTCGGGGGCGGTCAGCACGTTGTCCAGCAGCTCCCTCGTGGAGTGCGCCAGCACGAACACGCCCCGTCCGTCGTGCCACGTGGAAAGCGCGGTGTCCAGCATATCCATGGACACGTCCCACGTCCTGGTCTCCACGCCGGATACCGCCACGACCATGTCGACGCCCGCGTCGCGCATATAGCCGAACTGCTCCTCGTTGACCCACACGCCGCGCCAGACCGGCACGGAAATGATGACGTTGTCCGTCAGCGCCCCGACCGTCACAAGCCGGGCCGTTGCCGTCGTGCCGTAGGTCTCCTCCCGGACGGTCAGCGTGAAGTCACCGGGCTTTTTCGCAAGAATGCTTCCGTCGTCAGCCACGGAGACCGCCTCGGGGTCGTCCGCGGTGACCGTCATGACGGGCGCTTTGTCCGCGTCGAAATCGTAGCTTCCGATCAGCGGGATCACACGGCCCGAAACGCAGTAGTACACCTCCCGGTCGAGCAGGAAACGACCGTCTCCGATGTCGGCGTAGCCGGCCTCGGTCTCGGGCTCCGTCTCGTCGGCCTGCGTCGGGGCCTGCGTTCCGGTCGGGCTTTCCGCGGTCCCGGAAACGTCCTCGCTGCCAGACGGCGTGCAGGCCGCGAGACCGCACAGCACGGCGGCGAGCGTCAGCCCGCAGCCGAGCAGGATTTTCAGGATTTTCAAGATAAAACCTCCTATTGTCTGCTGTACGCGTATGCTGTCAGAGCAGTTCCGCGAGCGCGTCGATGTCCTCTTTCCTCGTTGCCCAGCTGGTGGCGAAGCGATAAACACAGCGGGAGGCGTCCAGCCGCTCCCAGAAGTTCAGCACGACGTTTTCGGACAGCTCGGCGGCCTTGGCGTCGTCGAGGATCACGAAGATCTGGTTGGTCGGGGAGTTGATCGAGAAGGAGTATCCCTTCTCGCGGAACACGCCGCGCAGGATCACGCTCATGTCGATGGCGTGCTTGGCGATCTCAAAGTACAGCCCGTCGGTGAACAGCGTATCGAACTGCACGCCAAGCACGCGGCCCTTGGCCATCAGCGCGCCGCGCTGCTTGATCCGTGCGAGGAAGTGCTTCGGCGTGTTGTTCTTCGTGAATACGACCGCCTCGCCGCACAAGGCGCCTACCTTGGTGCCGCCGATGTAGAACACGTCGCACAGCTCGGCGATGTCCGGGAGCGTGACGTCCGTCCCGGGGGTCATCAGACCGTACCCGAGGCGCGCACCGTCAAGAAAGAGCGGCATATCGTACGCGCGGCATACGTCGCGGATCGCGGTCAGCTCCGCCTTGGTGTACAGCGTGCCGTACTCGGTCGGGTGGGACAGGTAGACCATGCCCGGCGCGACCATGTGCTCGTGGAAGTCGTCGCCGTAGTAGGTCTCGAGCATCTTTTTGAGGTCGGATGCCCAAATCTTGCCCTCGTGTCCCGGCACGTTCATGACCTTGTGACCGGTGACCTCGATGGCGCCGGCCTCGTGCAGGCTGACGTGACCCGTGTCCGCGGCCACGACGCCCTCGTTGGCTTCGAGCAGGGAAGAGATGATGACCTGATTGGTCTGCGTCCCGCCGACGAGGAACCAGACGTCCGCCCCGGGACAGCCGCAGGCGGCCTTGATCTTCTCCTTGGCGGATTCGGTATACCTGTCGTCCCCGTAGCCGGAGAGCTTCTCAAAGTTGGTGTCGATGAGGCGCTGAAGGATCGCGGGATGCGCGCCCTCGATATAATCGCTTGCAAAGGATAACACGGCTTGTTGCCTCCCTATTTCTTTTTATCTCTGATACTATTTCTCTGAAAGTTCTTGAGATTCTCAAGGACTTCTTTCAAGAAGTCCTTGAGCGGGGTCCGGGGCAGAGCCCCGGCGCGTCCCCGGGGCCCGGGGCAGAGCCCCGGTGCGTCCTTATTTCTCCACGCTCTTGCGGTTGATCTCGATCTTCTTGATGATCATCTTGTCGCCGGGCTTGCAGCCGGAGAAGAAGTCGACGCGCAGGGAGTGGATGGTGCCGGACCAGAAGCCGGTGGCGCCGAGGTCGGTCTCGTACCGCCGCATGACGCCGGGGGCGTTGTCGAGGTTGAAGCCCGTCTTGACGCCGCTGGTCGCGCCCGTGTACGGACCGGCGCACATATGGTACTCAAAGTACATCTCCTGCGCGCTGTTGTTCTTGTCCGTCTTGCAGTAGATCACGGCATAGGGGAAGTCCTCCGCCTGATACTCCGCCTCGAGCCACGAGAAGTCGACGGAGAAGTAGGGATCGCTGCCCGTGACCGTCAGTTCAAGGCCGTTTTCCGTCAGCTTGTACTCACAGTCGTTGAAGCCCGTCAGGTAGGACTTGGCGTATTCCTTCGTAAAATCGATGCGGAGCATACTCTCGTCGGGAACGGGAAGGTCCTCCGGTGTGCCATCGCCCCACTGCGTGTTCAGCCACGTGATGCGGGCGGTCAGCCAATTCGCAAGGAAGACGGCGGAATCCGTGTGCGTTTTGAAGGTCTGCTCGTCGGCAGGGGTGTTGTGGCCGGTCTGCGCGCGGTTCAGCGGATGACCCCACTGCTCCCAATCGCGCTCAAAGGCCTCCTCAAAGCGGTAGTTCTCGGTCAGGAGCGCGTTGACGGACGCGCGGATCGCGTCGTAGTGCGACTTCCACAGGTCGCTGCACATCTCGTTGAACCAATCCGTGCTGCCGAGCATGACGGTCAGGAAGTTCACGCGGATGCCGTCGGACTGTGACAGCGCCGTCGCGTACCAGTCGCGGGTCGAGTGCGTCGTCGAGTAGTGCGTCTTGGCCATCGCGTGGTCGAAGTCCCACGGGGCCGCGAGCGTCAGCCGACCGTCGCCATCCGGCGACAGATCGACGTACAGATTGAAGGTCATCGCGTCCAGATTCTTGGAGATCTCGTCGACGATGCACATCCGCGCCGCCGCGTCGATGTCCAGCACCGCGCTGATGGTCTCTATCTGCTTCTCGGCTTCGGTCTTGGTCGTGTCCTTCTCCAGCCGCGTGTTGCGGTGCAGCTCGCCCGACTTGGTCAGCTGGTAGTATTCGTGGTTGTAGATCGCCTTTCCGATCACCTTGAACGCGGCGGAGCAGTAGGCGGAGATGTAATCGCGCTGCGCCTGACTGTACTCGTCGCCGTTGGACAGGACGAAGCGGATCGAGTCGTAGTCCATGGGTTTTCCGTTGCGGTCCGTGACCCTGAAGTCGATCGGGATGTCGAAGTGGTTCTCCTCCCACCAGATGCCGCCCTGACCGATCAGCAGATACCCCGTTTGCAGCGTCTTCAGATCCGCAGCCTCCTTTTCGGGGATGTTGATGCGGTTCTTCTTGATCTGCGTCTTTTCGCACAGCGTGTACACACCCTGATACTTGCCGTTGATGTACAGCTCGACGTGCGTCGCATCGGCGGAGAACCACTTGTTCTCCAGCATCACGTCGCCGAGCCGGAACGCCATCCAGTTCCGCAGCATGGTCTCGTCGTAGTAATCCGCGAGCAGCACCCAGCTCTTGAAGGATTTGCCGTTGTTCAGCCCGAGCATGGACTGCTTCTCGTCAAACTTCAGCGCGTAGGGCTTCTTGGGCGCACCGGCGGTCGAGTTGCCGCGCACGTGGACGTTCGCGCCCAGATCGGTGAACGCGAACGACTCGGAGCAGTTCGACAGGGTGACCTTGGAATGGTAGACGGGCTTGTCGATGTTGTTTCCGTCGATCATGCGCCCGTTGTCGGTCACGATGTCGAGCCGTGCCATCGGCTCCTTGGCGACGGACGAGGGATCGAAGGGCATATCCGGCAGCGTGACGATCTCGATGACGTGCTCCGGCTCGGATTCTGGCTCCTGATCCTCGAAGGTCGCTTTCTCGGTCACGGTGTCAGTCGGAGCGTCGGTCGATCCGGCTGTCGGGACCTCGGTCGGACCGTCCGTCGGCTCCTCTGCGGAGCCGGGCTCCGTGCCGGGCAGGGTCACGGGATCGGTGCCGGGACGATCGGTCAGCGGCTCCGAGGGAGCGTCGGAGGCGTCTGCTCCGATATCGGACGTTCCGCTCGTCTCCTCCTGCCCGTCATCGCGGCAGGCGGTAAGCGAGAGGCAGAGCGCAAGGAAAAGGAACGTACACAGAATGAGACTATATCTGAAATGTCGTTTAGTTAACAGCTTCATAACGGAAATTCCTTTCTTCTTTCATAAAAATCTCCACTATAATTATAACAGATATCGAGCGAAAAGTCAAGACAAAAAGGAAAAAGAAGGAGTTATCATATCAAACAGAAAAAGCCGCTTTCCCGAAGGAAAGCGGCTTAGTCCGGAGGACAATGTCAGTCGATCTGCTCCTTGACCTTGGAAGCCTTACCGACTCTGTCGCGCAGATAGTACAGCTTCGCACGGCGGACCTTACCGACGCGAATCACCTTCACGCCGGCAACGTTGGGGGAGTGCAGGGGGAAGGTCTTCTCCACGCCGACACCGTAGGAGATGCGGCGGACCGTAAAGGTCTCGGAGATGCCGCCGCCATGCTTGGCGATGACAGTACCCTCGAAAATCTGAATACGCTCTCTGTTGCCTTCTTTGATCTTGTTCTCGACACGCACGGTGTCGCCGATGCTGAAGGAAGGAACTTCAGTCTTCAGCTGCTCATTCGTAAAAGCCTTGATTAAATCCATCATGACCCTCCATATATCGGACGTTCATGCAGAGCTTCGCAGCGGACCGCCCGTGATAGGTGCGCGGAAATCGCACACACAACGCGTATTATACCATAAAGATCGGAAAATTGCAATAGTTTTTTGAAAAATTTTCTGCGGGATTTTGCATTATTTTGCCCCCGTTCCTTGTGCAGATTCCACGAAAGCACGGGGCGGGACCGTCCGTGCCGCTTCCGGCGCAAGGATCAGCCGTTCTTCCTGCGGCGGAGGACGAATCCGCACAGCGCGGTCAGAAGGGCGCACAGCCCGGCCGTGCCGACGACGGAGGACCCGCAGCCGTTTACTTCTTCACCGGGACCGAGATCGTCGGTGGATACGGGCACGAGAGGCGAAGTACCGTCCGGTTCGGTCGGAGAGGCGGTCGGGGCTTCCGTGGGTGCCGCGGTGGGTGCCTCGGTCGGAGCAGCGGTGGGCACTTCGGTGGGGGCCTCGGTCGGCGTCTCGACGGCGGTATACACGGCGCGGACGATGAAGTCCTTGTCCGAGACGGTGTAGGCGGCCCACGCGCCGGTGTAGCCTTCCTTGGCCGGTACGGGAGGCTCCTCGATGGAGGTCGCGCCCTCGGGGAACTCGACCTTGGCTACGACCTGATTGCTCGCGACGAAGGTCGCGGTAAAGGTGACGGGCTCGGCGTCCTCGGGGACCTTGTCGGTCTTGAAGCCCCACAGCTCCAGCTCGCCGATGGCGGAGATCATGGAGCCGCCCCGGTCCTGCTGCGTGGAGGAGCGGGTGATATGGATGCGGAAGTACCGGATCGTGACCGGCTCGATGGTGTACTCAATGGGCTTGACGGCCGTGTCGGATTCCGCGGTCGCGTCCACGTCCTTGGCCTGCACCACCGTCTTCCACGTCTTGGCGTTGGACGACACCTGCAGATCAAAGTCACGGGGGAAGCCCTGACCGCCCGACCACTGCATGGGCTTGAGGACGATCTGCTCCAGCTGATACCAGCCGTCCAGCGTGATCGTAAGGTCGATCTCGTCGTTTTCGCCGTGGATTTGGCCAATCGTGTCGGAGTTCCAGCCGAGCCGGACCTCACCGTCGGCGTAGGTGCCCCACTGGCCGTCGATCATCAGCTCGGGAGAGAAGAAGCCCTCCGGCGCGATGTAGGCGGAGGTCGCCTCGATCTGCTGTCCGATGACGAAGTTGACGAGGTCATGCTCGCCGTCCTGCGATTTGCCGCCGGCGGCGGAGGCGGACAGGGAAAGACCGGAAACAAGAGACAGTACGAGTGTCAGGGTAAAGAAAGCGGTCAGGATCCTTTTCATATCAAAAACTCCTTTTCGTAAAGATTCGGAACGGGATACCGTATCCATTTTACACCGTGGGCGGGAAAATGTCAAGCGGGACGCTTCATTTTTTTGCGGGGAACGGTAAACTCCGCACGATGCGCGAAAGCGACCGGGCATAGTACGCGAATCCCGCGTCCGCGGGATGCACGCCGTCGGGGCTGTACAGCTCCGCCCGGTGCGGCACCAGCGACAGCCCGTCCGCGAGTGTGACGCGGTCGGCGAACGTACCGCGCACCTCGTCAAACAGCCTGTACATTCCTTGGTAGAGCGGGGCGATCGTATCCCCCATCGGGACGGCCCAGATCGGGGACAGCATGAGGATGCGGGCGGCGGGGAACAGGGCGGTCAGCTTTTCGTAGAACGCGGTCATGTCGGCGCGGTTGGCCTCCGGCTTCTTGAGGCCGAGGTCGTTGATGCCGTAGGCGACCGTGATCAGGTCGGGCTGACGTCCGCCCGGCAGCGGCTCAAGCACGGCGGCGTCGTGGACGTACCCCGAGCTTGCCTGACTGACGATCTCATACCCGGACGTGACGGCGAGCCGTCCGAGCAGCGTCCGGGAGGGCGTCGAGGCGAGGCAGCCGTGCGTGATCGAGTCGCCGAACGCGAGCCACAGGCCCGTGCGGGGGACGGGCAGGACCGTGCAGCCGTCCGGGACGCTGACGTCCGAAAGGCACAGCCGCGCGAAGTAGGGGAACAGCAGCGTCACGCGCCGCAGGCGCCCGTCACGGGTCGGGCGGAGGCGGACGGTATGCTCTCCCGGCTCGCTCACGGTCCGGCGCAGCCGCCCGTCCGTGAGGATGTCCGCCTGTACGTATGCGGATCCATTGGCCGGCGTGAGTGAGCGGATGCCGAACGTAACGGAGGGTGCGTCCGTCATCATGTCAAGCAGGATGCCGGTATCGGTGAAGCAGTTCTGTACGAAGTAGTCGTCGTTCAGCATGGGGTGCCACTTGGAGCGGCAGTGGTCGTAAGTGCGCTTCTGCGTTTCGGAAAAGCGCTCGAAGCACAGACCGCCGTCCGTGTGCGTCACGCCGATGTGACCGTGCATCAGGGAAATGATCTCGTCATGGGACAGGCGCATGGCAGATGCCTCCTCGGTTTTTCTTTATTATACTGCCTTCGTGCCGGAATGTCAAGAAAAACCGCCGGAATCGGCCGGCATCTCTTGCATTTATGCGGCAGATGTGCTATACTGTACCCATCGGGCTTGCCGGACGGCGGCCCACATGGAGGTACCGTATGGATGATTTCCTTGACGTATACGCCGATGACCTGTGCATCCCCGGCATGACGGGCGAAAAGACGTTTCTGCACGTCAGCGACGACCATCTCTGTATCGTGGACGATCTGACGCCCGAGGATGAGGCCGATCGTCTGCGGACGCGCGAGCAATTCTGGAAGGAAGGCAAGAAGGGCTTCGTCGGGTACTTCGGCGAGCCGTGGACGGAGGAGAAGCACGCCGTGTCGACCGGGGATGCGTTCCTGCGTCTGCTGGGATACGCGGAGGAGAAGGGGGTCGACGCCGTCCTGTCGACGGGCGACCTGCTGGAGCATATGCACGACGCCGGCGTCCGTTTCCTCAGGCGTCATCTGGCGGACCGACCGTTTGATTTTCTGGCGGCGCCCGGCAATCATGAATCGGAGTCCTGCGGCGGCGTATGGAACGCGGGCGTGCAGGTGATCGAATACGGGGACTTCCGCGTCGTCTCGGTCGACGACCGTCAGCGCACGCTGGCGCCGGACGTACTCGACGCGCTGGAGGAGCTGTGCGGGGAGGGGAAGCCGATCGTCCTGATGATGCACGTCCCGCTGCTCACCGACGGCAACCGGGACACGAAGCTCGGACACATGGAGAAATACTACTATATCGACGAGCGCACCTGTGACGAGTCCGGGCGCCGCCTGTTTGCCATCCTGCGCGGCACGGACGCCGTGAAGCTGATCCTCTGCGGGCATATCCACGGATACACCGTCACGGAGCCGATACCCGGTCTGCGGCAGATCACGGCCCCGCAGGGCATGGTCGGCGGGGCGCATCTTGTGACCGTACACGGGTAAACGGAGGATCGTTATGAAGATTTTTGCAACCGACTTTGACGGGACGCTGAACAACCGTCCCATTGACAACGTGCTGCTGTGCGCGATCCGCGCGTGGCAGGCGGCGGGGAATCTGTTTGGCGTCGTGAGCGGACGTCCGTACGCGTCCATCCGTGACATCCTGAACGTATACGATATCCCGCTCGACTTTCTGATCGCAAACAACGGAGCCATCATCACGGACGGGAACGGTGATCCGATCTGTCTGACGCCGATCCCGCCTTCCGTAGCCGTATCGCTTCTGGATCGTTTTTCCGGGGAGCCGCACCGCTCGCTCCGCATCGACGATCCGCACGTTTTCCGCGAGTACGCGGGCATACCCGCGTACAGTCTGACGGAGGACGGCGGTGTGCGTGTGGCGGATGACGTCTGGCACGATATCACCGAGATCACGACGGATTATCCGACCTACGAAACCACGCTCCGCGAGACCGCCTTGACCGAGCAGGCGCTCGGCGGCGCGGTCCGGGGACTCGTCAACAGCCCCTTGAGTGTGGACTGGGTAGCAGGCAGTGTCAACAAGTCCTACGGCATCAAAACGCTGATCTCAAGCCTTCACGTCACGCCTGACGTCATTATCACCGCCGGCGACAGCCTCAACGATATGGCCATGCTGATCGACCCCGACTTCGTCGGCTACGCCGTCGAGAACGCCATGCCCGACGTCCGCTCGCGCGTCGGTCGGACGATTACCTGCTGTCTGGACATATTGAAGGATGTATAGGAGAACGCCGGGGCTCTGCCCCGGACCCCGCTTAAGCCCTTCTTGAAAGAAGGGCTTAAGGCATCACCGCACAATAGGGG
>JAKSPU010000078.1 GCA_024404505.1 Clostridia bacterium | reverse complement strand
TCGGACATGACGTCGCCGTCGTAGTTCTTGAGCGCCCAGACCATGCCGCCCTCGGAGCGCACGATGCGGGCGACCGCGTCGTCGATCAGCGTGTAGAAGTAGGTCAGCCCGGCTGCCTCGAAAGCGTCCCTGTAATCAGCTTCATAAATCTCTTGGAAGATCAGCTTGAAGGTCTGGTCGTACTGCTTGGAGATCGTGTCCTTGGTGGAGAACCACAGGTCGCGGTGCGCACCGAGCGCGTAGCGGAAGCACGCGTGGGCGAAGGAGCGGATGGAGCTGTCCTTGTTGTAGGAGCCCTGCAGCACGCCGGGACACTCAAAGTCGTAGACCGTTTTGCGGAACGTCTCGGTCCCGTCCTTGCCGGTGAACACCAGTTCGGCCTTCCCTTCGGCAGGGACGCGGTATTCGGACGCCTTGTAGACGTCGCCGTAGGCGTGGCGGGCGATGACGATGGGCTGCTTCCAGCCGCGCACGAGCGGCGGGAACATCTCCATGTCGATGACGATCGGGGCGCGGAAGACCGTACCGTCCATGATGGCGCGGATGGTGCCGTTCGGGGACTTCCACATCTCGGAGAGCTTGTACTCCTCCACGCGCTGCTTGTTGGGCGTGATGGTCGCGCACTTGACCGCGACGCCGAGGCGCACGGCGGCCTTGGCTGCTTCCACGGTCACGGCGTCCTTCGTGCGCTCGCGCTCGGGCAGACCGAGGTCGTAATACTCCGTTTTCAGGTCAACGAAGGGCAGGATCAGTGTGTCCTTGATCATCCGCCACAGGATTCGTGTCATCTCGTCCCCGTCCATCTCGACGAGGGGCGTTTTCATTTGGATTTTCATGTCGGGACCCTCCTTATCAGTTGCTGTGAGCGGCGTACCAGTTCATCAGGCAGCCCTCCAGAATGATCTCCTTTTCCTCCCGCGTCAGCTCGGGCAGATGCAGGGTCAGGGGTGCGGTCGTGCCGTCCGTGCGGACGACGACAGCCGCGAGCGTGGTGCGTCCCTCGGACACGGCGGCCCTCACGCACGGGACGAACACGCAGTCGCCCTCCTCGTACGGGAAGTCGGCCTCCTTGTCCAGCGTGAACGGGAGGATGCCCCAGTTGATGCAGTTGGAGCGGTAGCGCTTGGTCGCGTACTCGTAGCAGATATTGCCGAAGCCGCCCAGCACCTTCTGGCAGGACGCGGCCTGCTCGCGGGCGGAGCCGTCGCCCGGCTTGACGGCAAAGACGCAGGAGCCGAACTGTGTGTCCGGGGCCAGCTTGTCCGCGCCGCCCACGGCGTCCAGCACGGATTTCAGCCTGTCGGACAGGATGCCGGCGCGGCGGTCTGCCTCCTGTGCGGCGACGGATTTTGCGTGCGCGACGTAGCCCGGGACGCGGCGGGAGAGGGCGAACTCGGACAGCCGGAGCGGGTTGGAGCGGTAGGACGAGGTCTCACCGGACGGGATCAGCTCGTCCGTCGTCGTGACGGGATCGCGGATGACGGCTGCCAGCTCGAGCAGGATATGGTCGGTCAGGGGATACTGCTTCGGCCAATCGGTGATGTTCGGACCGAGGATCAGGTCAACGGACGGATCGGCCTTGCCGTACCCGTAGTAAACGCGCTTCTCGTACACGGACTTGTCAAAGTGATACTCGTGCGGCGTGTAGTCGTAGTCGATATCGGTGGCCGCCGTAATGCGTCCGCCGTTCCGGGCCGTCGCGGCGATCGACCGCGCGTCCATCAGCGCGACGCCGGACAGCTGCCCCTCGCCGGGCTTGGAGCCCTCGCGGTTGGGGAAGTTGCGCGTCGTGTGCCGCAGGGACAGCCCGTTGTTGGCCGGGACGTCGCCCGCGCCGAAGCAGGGGCCGCAGAAGGAGGGCTTGATGACGGCGCCCGTCTCCAACAGGTCTGCCGTGATGCCGAGCCGCGTCAGCGCCAGCGACACGGGGACGGAGGTCGGGTACACGGACAGCGAGAAGTAATCGTTGCCGGTCGAGCCGCCGCGCAGGATGGCAGCCGCCTCGTCGATGGAATCGAACATACCGCCGGCACAGCCCGCGATGACGCCCTGATCCGCCATGACGGACCCGTCGGGGCGCACCTTGCTCACAAGGTCGAGCCTGGCCTTCTTGAACTTGGCAGCAGCCTCGGCCTCGACGCCCGCGAGGATCTCCCGCGCGTTTGCGAGAAACTCGTGGATCGTGTACACGTTGGACGGGTGGAAGGGAAGGGCGATCATGGACTCCATGGCGGAGAGGTCGATCGTGATCATCGCGTCGTAGTACGCGCCGTCCTCCGGAGCGAGGGGCTTGAAGTCATCGGGACGTCCGTGCGTGACGAAGTGCTTTTTCGTGATCTCATCCGTCACCCACACGGAGGACAGACAGGTCGTCTCGGTGGTCATGACGTCGATGCCGCTGCGGAAGTCGATGGGGAGGGACGCCACGCCGGGACCGGCGAACTCCAGCACATTGTTCTTGACGAAGCCGGAGGCGAAGGTCGCGCCGACCAGCGCGAGCGCGACGTCGTGCGGGCCGATGCCCTTCTTCGGCGCACCGGTCAGCCAGACCAGCACCACGCCGGGGCGGTCGATGTCGTACGTGTTCTTCAGCAGCTGCTTGACAAGCTCCGGACCGCCCTCGCCGACGCCCATCGTGCCGAGAGCGCCGTAGCGGGTATGCGAGTCGGAGCCGAGGATCATTTTGCCGCATCCGGCAAGCTCCTCACGCGCGTAGGAATGGATCACGGATTGGTTGGCGGGCACGTAGATGCCGCCGTATTTCTTCGCGGCGGACAGGCCGAAGACGTGGTCGTCCTCGTTGATGGTGCCGCCGACGGCACACAGGCTGTTGTGGCAGTTGGTCATGGCGTAGGGCAGGGGGAATTCCTTCAGACCGGATGCCCGCGCCGTCTGGATGATGCCCACGTAGGTGATGTCGTGGGATACCAGCGCGTCAAAGCGCATCTTCAGGTGTTCCGGATCGCCGGAGACGTTGTGCGCCTCCATGATGCGGCCGGCTATCGTCCTGCGGCGGGCTTCGGGTGAGGGAGCGCCGTCCGTCCTCCGCGGGGCGCCGTCCTCAAGGATCACGCCGCCGTCATACAGGGTCACGGCTTTCATGAATCATCAATACCTCCGATATTCATCAAACTAAATAAAAATCCAATATATTATACCACAAAACGGGCCCTGCGTCAATAGCGTCGGACAAAATTGGAAGCAGAAATGTTACGGCGAAGAAAAGGCGAAGAAATCGCAAAAACGATCCTGCCCCATTGACAAAACGCGGATTTTGATATATAATATACTATTACAATGGTAAAGTGCATAATCTGCCCTTTTTGCTGTCGGTGACAGCCGGACGTCCGCCTTTGCCGCACCCTTGAACCGAAAAAGAGGTATTCTCTCATGTACATATTGGGTATGGAAAGCTCCTGCGACGAGACCTCCGCCGCCGTCGTCGAGATGGCGCCCGGCACCCGCCGCATCTGCTCGGATATCATCGCGTCCCAGATCGACGTCCACCGTCTGTACGGCGGCGTCGTCCCGGAGATCGCCAGCCGCGCGCATATCGAGGCGGTGTCCCGCATCACCGCGGAGGCACTTGACACCGCCGGACTTTCGCTGTCCGACATCGGTGCCGTCGCGGTCACGACCCACCCCGGACTGATCGGCGCACTGCTCGTCGGCGTCAATTTCGCCAAGTCGCTCGCTTACGGTCATCATATCCCGCTGATCTCGGTCAACCACATCCACGGCCACGTCGCCGCCGCTTACCTGACCGATCCGACACTCGAGCCGCCGTTCCTTGCCGTCGTCGTCTCCGGCGGACACACCTCGCTGTTCCTCGTGAAGACGTATACCGACTTTGAGGAGATCGGCGCGACGCGCGACGACGCGGCGGGCGAGTCCTTCGATAAGGTCGGACGCGTCATCGGGATGCCCTACCCCGGCGGCGCGGCGCTGGACAAGCTCGCCTATGAGGGCGATCCGCACGCCTACGACCTGCCGTCTCCCGCCATCGCGGGCGACACGCTCGATTTTTCCTTCTCGGGTCTCAAGACCGCCGCGCTCAACATCATCAATTCGGCGCAGCAGAAGGGCGTTGAGCTGGACCGCGCCGGCATGGCCGCGTCCTATACCGAGGCCGTCGTCAGCGGCATCACCAAGAAGACGGGCATGGCCTTGTCCGGCCCCGCGCGCGGCGTGAAAACGCTGGTGCTGGCCGGAGGCGTCGCCGCGAACTCGCATCTGCGCGCCTCTCTTGAAGCCCTCTGTGCGAAACGCCGCGTCCGCTTCGTGGTCCCGGACCGGAGCCTGTGCGGCGACAACGGCGCGATGATCGCCGCCGCCGGTTACTTCGAGTACGAAAAGGGACGTTTCGCCGATACCTCGCTCAACGCCTCGGCCTGTGACGATATGTAAATGCGTGAACGGGGATCGGGCTCCCATACAGATATAAAAGTTCTTGAAGATCCTCGGGAAACTTCCCGAGCAGGGTGCGGGGCGGAACCCCGCAGAAAGGTGTCATGACCATGGAACAGATAGAAGAAGAACTCTACGGCCGACCTGTGACCGTATCGCCGGCCGTTGTCAAGCGGCTGCCGCGCTATTACCGCTACCTGCGGGAGCTGATCGCGCAGGGCCGCACCCGCATTTCCTCGGGCGAGCTGGCCGATCTCATGAACGTGACCGCCTCGCAGATCCGGCAGGACCTCAACTGCTTCGGCGGCTTCGGGCAGCAGGGGTACGGCTATAACGTCAGTTACCTGTTCGCCAAGATCAGTGAGATACTCGCCGTCGGCGCGGGCTTCCATGCCGTTATCATCGGCGCGGGTGACCTCGGCCGCGCGCTGGTCCACCTGTCCATGTTTGAAAAGCGCGGTGTCGATATCCTCGCCATGTTTGATACGGGCGAGGGACAGGTCGGCCAGCAGTTCGCCGGCGTCGACGTGCTGCCGCTCGATTCGCTCGAGGACTTCTGCCGCGAGAATCAGGTGGACATCGCCGTCATCACCTGCCCCAAGGATCAGGTCAAGCCTATCGCTGCCCGGCTGGTCGAATGTAAGGTCAAGGGCCTCTGGAACTACATGGGTGTCGAGCTGAAGTACGATCCCGGCACCATCGTCGTCGAGAACGTCCACCTCGGGGATTTCCTCATGATCCTGAATTACCGTATCGCGTCCCGCGACAGCCAGCTGTCCGGCGGCAAGGGAGAAGCCGCCGAGACCGACGCCTGACCCAAATACACAGAAAGTAAGGAAAATTCATGTCTGTCAAGATTCATTACGGCTATGAGACCGTGACCGTCCCCGCCGCCGCCATGGCGGTCCTGGAGCGTGCCGGCGTGGCCGATATCCGCCTGCTCATGGCGCTCTGCACCGATAAGCACCTGCGCGAGCTGCCCGAGAACGAGTACGCCGCGTTCGGACGGGCTGCCGGCATCAGTGAGGCGCAGGCTGCCGCTTCGCTCGCGTTCTGGCGCGGCGCCGGCATCCTCACCACCGACCGGGAAACCGTCACCGCGCCCGACCGCCAGGCACAGACGGCGCCCTCCGTCCTGCCCGTGCAGCCGGATACCCCGGCGCCGGGGGACACGACCGTCAGCACGTCCGATCCCGCCCCCGCGGACAAGACCGCCGCGCCGACCGGGAAGGCCTCTTCCGACACGGGCGACCGCCCCGTCAAGCCCTCCCGCCACGACCAGCTGCCCAGCTACACCACCGACCAGATCAACGCGATCCTCGAGAGCCAGCCGGATATGGCGGACTTCATCGGGGAAGCGGAGAACGTCTGGGGCAAGATGTTCAACACCCACGAGATCAATATCCTCCTCGGCCTTGTCGATTACCTCGGCCTTGAGTGGGAGTACGTTCTCATCCTGCTTGCCTACTGCCGCCGCCTGTCCGAGCGCCGCGGATCGAGCAAAAGCCTGCACTACGTCGAAACGGTCGCGTTCGGCTTCTACGACGAGGGCGTGTGCGACCCGGTTGCACTGTCCGAGCGCATCCGCAAGATGGAGATGATGGCGGAAACGGAGGGCCAGCTGCGGACCATGTTCGGCATGGGCACCCGTGCCCTGACCGCCTCCGAAAAGCGCTGCTTCTCCACGTGGCTGTACGACTACGGCTACGGCATCGACATCATCCGCCGCGCCTTCGATATCACCGTGGACGCCATCGGAGAGCCGAAGCCGAAGTACATGAATACCATCCTCTCCGCGTGGCACACCGAGAATCTGACCACGCTCGAGGCGATCGACGCCTACGAGGCGAACAAGCCCCGCCCGAAGGGCAAAGGCAAGCCGGATACCGCGCAGAAGACAGCGTCCTCGTTTGAAACGGACGATTTCTTCACCGCGGCCGTCAAGCGTAGCATGGGGGACGACTTTGATCCCGGCAGCATGGGCTCCTGACACCGGACCGCAACCCACGCGAAACGCACGAAAGGAAGACCGATATGGGCTTTGATCAGGAGAATTACCGCCGCATAAGGCAGGAATACGAAACCAAATACCTCCGCGCCAGAGAGGAAGCCGACCGCCGCCGTGAGGAGGTCCACCGCGCCATCCCCAAGACCGTGGAGATAGACCGCGAGATGGGCAGACTCGGCCTGCGCATCATGGAGGCGACCATGTCCGGTGACGATCCGGCGGAGAAGATGGCGGAGCTGCGCGCCTCACACGAGTCGCTCGTCCGGCAGCGCCGGATGCTGCTCATGCTCAAGGGCTTTGATCCCGACTACACCGAGGCAAAGTACGAGTGTCCTCTCTGCTCCGATACGGGATTCGTGGATTACGTCATGTGCAGCTGCATGAAAAACAAGCTGGTACAGGCGGAGTACGAATCCTCCGGCGTGGCCGACCTGCTCCGCACACAGACCTTTGATAACTTC
The DNA here is from genome assembly GCA_024404505.1 of Clostridia bacterium. GTDB lineage: Bacteria > Bacillota > Clostridia > Oscillospirales > CAG-272 > CAMEON01. The sequence continues at coordinate 5,937 of JAKSPU010000078.1, read as the reverse complement.
AGCCTTGATTACTACAACGCCAATCCCCAGCAGTATCAGAAGATGAAGCTGACCTATCAGACGATGAAGGATTACGCCGAGACGTTCGCACCGGGGCAGTCCGGCAACCTCGTGCTGTTCGGCGGCACGGGACTCGGCAAGACGCACCTGTCCTCCGCCGTGGCGGGCAGGGTCATCGCGCGCGGCTTCAACGTATACTATACCGCTGCGGTCGGGATGCTTTCGGATTTTGAAAAGCAGCGCTTCGGCAATTCGTCGGGCGGCGAGAACCGCATCGGCACCTACCGGTACTACGATTCTGAGCTGCTGATCATCGACGACCTCGGCACCGAGGTGAACAATCAGTTCACCGCCTCCGTGCTGTACGACGTCATCAACACACGCCTCAACCGCCGCAAGGCGACCATCATCAGCTCCAACCTGATGCCGGACGAATTCCGCACCCGGTACAGCGACCGCATCACCAGCCGCGTGTTCGGGGAGTACGCCGTCATGGTGTTCCTCGGCACCGATATCCGTTCCCAAAAGCTCGCGCAGAAGAAGAATCAATAAACGGCACACCGGCGGCGGAAGCGGACGCTTCCGTCCGCCGGATTCCGATGAAAGGACCCCTGCAGCCATGAAATCTGTTACCTTCAGACACGGCATCCACCCCGCGGACGGCAAAGCCCTGTCCGCCGATATGCCGATCCGTCTGGTCGCCCCCGTCCCGGGCGGCGAGAGCGTGTATCCCTTGTCCCAGCATATCGGCGCACCCGCCGTGCCGGTCGTATCCGTCGGAGACCATGTGTCGGCGGGGCAGCTGATCGCACAGGCGGGCAGCTTTGTGTCCGCACCCGTGTACGCCTCCGCCTCGGGGACCGTCACTTCTCTCTGTCCCCGCACCACCTCGTCCGGTGAGACCGCGCCCTGCGTGGTCATCCGCAGCGACGAGGTGAACGAGTGGATCGATCCCGCGTTCGATCCGGCCGGTGCGGGCGCGTATGATCCGGCGTTCCCGCTTTCCTGCCGGATCGACGCCGCGCGCCTGACCCCCGACGCGATCCGCAAGGCGGTCCGCGAGGCGGGGATCGTCGGTCTCGGCGGGGCGGGCTTCCCGGCCGCGGTCAAGCTCGCGCCCAAGGACCCTGATAAGATCGACCACCTCATCATCAACGGCGCGGAGTGCGAGCCGTACCTGACGAGCGATTACCGCCTCATGCTGGAACGCGGTGAGGCGCTGGTCGCCGGGTGCCGCCTCCTCCTGCGCCTGTTCCCGAACGCGGACTGCAGGATCTGCATCGAGGACAACAAGCCCGAAGCCATAAAGCATATAAACGCCCTGCTCGGGAAAACGGACGACACACGTCTGTCCGTCGTGCCGCTCAGAGCCAAGTACCCGCAGGGCGGCGAGCGGATGCTGATAGGCGCTGTCACCGGACGCAGACTCAACTCCGCGATGCTGCCCGCCGACGTCGGCTGCGTGGTCATGAACGCCGCGTCCGTCGTCGCGTGCTTCTATGCGATCGCGCAGGGAAGACCTCTGACCCACCGTATCATGACGGTCACGGGGGACGGCGTGAAGTCTCCCTGCAACCTTGAGGTCCCGATCGGCATCTCTTACCGCGACGTGCTGGCGGCAGCCGGAGGCTTCGCGGGCAAGCCGGAAAAGGTCATCACCGGCGGTCCCATGATGGGTACCGCGCTCTATACGCTGGATATCCCCGTCACCAAGACCTCCGCTTCCATCCTCGCGCTGGCAAAGGACCCCGTCGCGCTGCACGATACCACCCCGTGCGTGCATTGCGGCAAGTGCCTCCGTGCCTGCCCGGAGAATCTGGTCCCGCAGCTGCTCTCGCAGGCTGCCGACCGCGGAGAATTTGACGTATTTGAAAAGTACGGCGGCATGGAGTGCATCGAGTGCGGCTCCTGCGCCTACGTCTGCCCCGCCAAGCGGCATCTCGTGCAGAGTATGCGGTACGGCAAGCGGCAGACCGGCGCGATCATCCGCGCCCGGAAGGCCGCCGAAGCCGCACGGAAGGGAGGGACAGACAAATGAACGAACCTGTCACCGAAGAAAAAGCGGAAGCCGTCACGTCGCTGACGCCCGCCATCCATATCTCCGTTTCTCCTCATGACCGTGCCTCCGAAACGACGGCTGCCATCATGCGTGACGTGGTCATCGCGCTCGTGCCGCCGCTCGGCATGGGCGTGTACGCCTTCGGCTTCCGGGCTCTGCTGGTCATTGCCGTGTGCGTGACCTCCTGCATCCTGACCGAATACTTCTACCAGAAGCTCATGAAGCAGCCCGTCACCGTGTCGGACCTGTCCGCCGTGGTCACAGGCATGATCCTCGCGGTAAATATGCCCGCCGGGATCCCCTTGTGGATGCCGCTGCTCGGCGGTGTCTTCGCCATCCTCGTCGTCAAGCAGCTGTTCGGCGGTCTCGGACAGAACATCATGAATCCCGCGCTCGCCGCGCGCTGCTTCCTGCTGATCTCCTTCGCGTCCGCCATGACGACCTTCCCCGACACCGTCCGCACGCTGTTCGAGGCAGGCGCACAGTCCGGCGCGACGCCGCTTGCGCTGGTCAAGGCCGGGGAAAGCCCCGATTGGACGCAGATGCTGCTCAACACGCACAACGGCTGCATCGGTGAAGCGTCCACGATCGCCGTGCTGATCGGCGCGGCGTACCTGCTTGCCCGCCGCGTCATCACCGTGCATATCCCGGCGCTGTACATCCTGTCCACCGTCGGCTTCGTCTGCCTCATCAACGTCATCGCGGGCTCGGCGGACGTCATTACCGTCAATTACCTGATCGCCCAGATCTGCGGCGGCGGCCTGCTGATCGGCGCGTTCTTCATGGCCAACGACTACGTGACCTGCCCCGTCACTCCGTGGGGACAGGTGATCTACGCGTGCCTGCTCGGACTTCTGACCGCGCTCTTCCGCGTAGTCGGCTCGTCGGCGGAGGGCGTCTCCTTCGCCATCATCCTCGGCAACCTGTTCGTTCCGCTCATCGAGCGCGTGACCGTGCCGCGTCCCTACGGCGTCAGCCGGAAGAAGGGAGGCAGAGCATGAAGCCGATCATGAAAAACGCGTTGATCCTGACCGCCATCACGCTGATTGCGGGCATATGCCTCGCGGCGGTCTATCAGATCACCAAGGACCCGATCGCCGAGGCGGAGCGTGCCGCCGCCATGGCGGCCTACGAGGACGTGTTCCCGGCCTGCGTCATCACGAACGACGTCCCGGCGGGCATCCCGATCGCCGAGCCTGCCCCGCAGAACGGCGTGAAGATCGAGGATTATAAGTTCGCATACGAAGACGGTGTATTCGCGGGCATCGCCCTGCGCGTCACCTCCCCGAACGGCTACGGCGGCGGCGTGACGGTCGCGGTCGGCGTGGATACGGACGGCAGGCTGACCGGCATCTCCGTTATCAGCCAATCCGAAACGGCCGGACTCGGCGCCAACTGCGTCAAGCCGGAATTTACGAAACAGTTTGCCGGGATCGGAGAGGCGGTCGTCTGGACCAAGAGCGGCAAGTCCGCGCCGAACGAGATCGACGCGATCTCGGGCGCGACGGTGACGACGAAGGCGGTCACCGAGGCCGTCAACGCGGCTCTTTCGTTCGCACAGAGTCTTCTGAAGGGAGGGGAAGCAGTATGAGCATGAAATTGAAAAAGGATACCCCTCTCGAGCGGCTGTGGAACGGTCTCGTCAGGGAAAACCCGACCTTCGTCCTGATGCTCGGAATGTGCCCGACGCTGGCCGTCACGACCGGCGCCGTCAACGGCCTCGGCATGGGGCTTTCCACGGCGGCGGTGCTGATCCTGTCGAACACCATGATCTCGCTGCTTCGCAAGGTCATCCCCGATCAGGTGCGGATGCCTGCTTATATCGTGATCGTCGCTTCCTTCGTGACGGTCGTCGAGATGCTGATGCACGCGTTCGTGACGGGCCTTTACGAGGCGCTCGGCATCTATATCCCGCTGATCGTCGTCAACTGCATCATCCTCGGCCGCGCCGAGGCGTACGCCTCAAAGCACGGCGTGCTGGCTTCCGCCTTTGACGGCCTCGGTATGGGCCTCGGCTTCACGGCGGCGTTGACGATCATCGGCCTTGTCCGTGAGCTGCTCGGCGCGGGGACCGCGTTCGGCGCGCAGGTCATGCCGGACGGATATACGCCCATCTCCATTTTCATTCTGGCGCCCGGCGCGTTCTTCGTGCTGGCGGCGCTGACCGCCCTGCAGAACAAGCTCAAGGCACCGTCCGCGACCAATACGGAGAACGCGCCCATCGCCTGCGGCGGTGACTGCACCCGCTGTGCGGGTTCCTGCGGCGCCGTGAATCACGAGGCGGTCGTGACCGCGCGCACGGAGCGCCGCGCCGCCGAGGCCGAGGAGGCAGCCCGCAAAAAAGCGGAGGCAGCCGCCCGCCTGAAGGCGGAAGCGGGCGAAAAAGCCCAAGCGGCGGCGCTTGCCGGGGCAGGGACCGCAGCCGATCAGACCGGAAAGGAGGACGCCGACCGATGAGCAGCTTTACCACCATTCTGCTGACGCTGATCACCACGATGCTGATCAACAACGTCGTGCTGTCCCAATTCATGGGCCTGTGTCCGTTCCTCGGCGTCTCCAAGCAGATCAAGACCGCGCTCGGCATGGGTGCGGCGGTCATCTTTGTCATCACGGTGTCGAGTGCGGTGACGGCGGTACTGTACCGCTTCGTGCTGCTGCGCTTCGACATGACCTACCTCAACACCATCGTGTTCATCGTGGTCATCGCGGCCCTCGTGCAGTTCGTGGAAATGATACTCAAGAAGTTCAGCCCCGCGCTGTATCAGGCGCTCGGCGTGTACCTGCCGCTGATCACGACCAACTGCGCGGTCCTCGGCGTGGCGCTGACCAACGTACAGAAGGACTTTTCCATCGGCATGAGCGTGCTGAACGGCTTCGGCACGGCGGCGGGCTTTGCCCTGTCGATCCTGCTTCTGGCCGGGATCCGGGAGAAAACCGCACACAATCCGATCCCCAAGTCCTTCCGCGGTATGCCCATCACGCTGCTGACAGCGGGCTTGATGGCTATTGCCTTCTTCGGCTTCAAGATGCTGGCGTAAGGAGGGAAGGACATGGATACACAACAGATCATTGCCATCATAGCGGCGTCCGGCCTCGTTGCGGGCATCGGCCTGCTCGTCGGCCTGTTCCTCGGCCTTTCGGGACGGTTGCTGAAGGTCCCGACGAATGAAAAGCAGGCGGCTGTCAGAGCCTGCCTGCCCGGCAACAACTGCGGCGGCTGCGGTTATTCCGGCTGCGACGCCTGTGCCAAGGCCATCGCCGACGGAGAAGCCCCTGCCAATGCCTGCCCGGTCGGCGGCGCCGAGTCCGCCGCGCTTGTCGCGGAGGTCATGGGGGTGGAGGCCGGGGCGGCGGTCAGACGCGTCGCGTTTATCAAATGCTCCGGCTCCTGCGACCGGACGGAATTCATTTACGAATATTTCGGCGATGGGGACTGTCACCGCGTCGCGCTTGCGCCGGGCCGCGGCAGCAAGGCGTGCGCCTACGGCTGCACGGGCCTCGGCTCCTGCGCGAAGGCGTGTGAGTTCGAGGCGATCCGCCTTGTGAACGGCCGTGCCGAGGTCATGCCGGACCGCTGCCGCGGCTGCGGCAGATGCGTGTCGGTCTGCCCGAACCACCTGATCGAGCTGATCCCGGCGGACGCGGCCTGCGTCGTGCGCTGCTTCTCGCAGGAGAAGGGCAAAACGGTGCGGGAGATGTGCGAGGCCGGCTGCATCGGCTGCGGACTTTGCCGTAAGGTCTGTCCGTCCGGCGCGATCACCGTAGAGAACAACGTAGCGCATATCGACCAATCCAAATGCACCCACTGCGGCCTGTGCGCCGAGAAATGCCCGGCGAAGGTGATCGTAGTGAGGCAGGAAGAACGCCGGGGCTCTGCC
>JAKSPU010000077.1 GCA_024404505.1 Clostridia bacterium | reverse complement strand
ATTTGCGCAAGTATGACATCTTGTGCGGTAATGCCTTAAGAATCCCAAGAACTTTATGGGCAATGAATAAACAAAGGTTCGGTTTATGCCGAACGAGATTGGTGGGTGCCGTCATGGGCGCCCGCCTTTTTTTCTACACGTCCCCGCGTTCCCGCGGGATGAGGATGCAGGGAGAAGGGAGCGCCGCAGCCGCGGGGCGCATGGTCGTCGTTCCCCGCGTCCCCGCAGGATGAGGATGCAAGGGGAAGGGCCGCCCACGGGCGGCAGGGCATCGCCGCAGTCGTAAGGTCGTCGTTCCCCGCGTCCCGCAGGATGAGGATGCAAGGGGAAGGGAGTGCCTCGCCGCCTCGGCGCCTCGGAGACCTACCCCCCGACCCCCTCCCGTGCGCGGGAGGGGGAGAATTAAAATTCTTTTTCCCGAGGGGAAGGGGCGCTGCGGCGCCCCTTCCCCTCGGCCTCCTCATCCCGGAGACTGCGCCTGCGGGCGCGGTGAAGACGAGCCGCGTTCCCCGCGTCCCCGCAGGATGAGGGTGCAGGGAGAAGGGAGCGGCGAAGCCGCTCCCTTCTCCCTGCTATCAAATAAAATATTCCCCCCGCCCGCCGGGCGGGGGGTCAGGGGGGTGGGGGAAACAAGTTTAGCAGAACTTCCGGCGATGCAGAAACGCCGGGCCTCCGGCGGCAGAACGCCGGTTTTCCTCATTTCCCCGCGCCCGCAGGCGCGGTACCTCCGGGATGAGGAGACCGAGGAGAGGGGGTGCCGCAGCGCCCCCTCTCCTCGGTGAAAGAATGTTGATACTCCCCCTCCCGCGCACGGGAGGGGGCAGGGGGTGGGTCCCCGAGCGCCCACGGCGCGAGGCGTTCCCCATAAACGTCGGGATCAAAACACCGCCCGGAACGGCAGAACCGTTTCAGGCGGTGTGATCATTTAATCAAATCTCTTCTTCCTCACGCACCAGGCTCCGCAGAAAAGGAGTGCGGGGAGCAGGCAGGGAAGTGCGATGAGGCTTCCGCAGCCGGAAGACCCGGAATCAGACGTGTCGGACCCGGACGGCTCGGAAACGGTATCCGAAGCGGGCGCGTCCGTATCCGTCGCGGCGTTCTGTGCCTGCTTGTCGGCGGCACTCAGGACCGCGTGACCTTCACCCTCGGTCACGCCGGGGATGTAGTTCTGATACATGAAGTCGGGACGGCCGAGCGGAGCGGCGTCGCCCTCGATGTAGAAGTCCTCCATCTCGTCGACGGCGTTGTCGGAATCCATTGCCTTGAACTGCACGGCAATGCGGTCATACTGCGTGATGCCGAGCGCTGCAAGCGGCACCTCGATCATCATCTCGTTGCCAAAGACGCGGTAATTCACGTCGCAGACGTCGTTGAATACGCACTTGCCGTCCTCCGCACAGGCTGCCAGCGTGGTCACGGTGTCGGACTTGGGGCTGTGGTTCAGCACGAAATCGTAGCCGTACCAGCCGGTCTGCTGCCGGTCGACGTTGAGGAACAGCTGCATCCACGCGGAGTCGGTGCCGGCGGCGGGACGCTGCACGGTGTCCGCGGTCTTTATGTAGAAGTACAGATTGGTCGTGTCGCTCGTGACCTTGATGTCGGTGATGTCGTTGCGGCCCGTGGTGTCGGTCAGGACCGTGTGGCCGAAGCTGACGCAGCTGCGCTCGACGGTGTCACCCTCGGGATCGGGATAATCCACGATCACCTTGTCCCACTGGTCAAAGCCGCCGGTGACGTTGATCGGATTGCGCGCGTCCTGCACGATCGTGGGCGCGGAGCCCTTGAGTGCGCGGATGTTGGAGATCAGCTGCATATAGTAATTGTCGAAGTACGCGCCGCGCGCCATCTCGATGTCGCGGCTGTACTCGTAGTTGAACGTGTCGATGAACACGACGGGCTGACCGTCCTTGATCTGGGGCTGGCGTCCGGCGATCCATTCGTTCCAGCCCGTGACCAGCACGACGGGACAGTCTGTGGTCATGGCGTAGTTGAACTCGTTCTGGATGTTCAGACCGAGCTTGTAGGAGTCGTCGGTCAAAAGGTCGTTGGTGCCGTTGAAGGAGCGGCCCCAGTTGCCCTCATAGCCGTACAGCGCGGACTCGGAGAAGCAGCCGTTGCCGGCGTGCTGTGCGACGGACACACTGACCGCCTCGGCGCGGTTGGAGCTGTCGCGGTAGACCCTCTGCGGCCAGTTCCAGTCGATCCACGGCCACGCGTTGCGTTTCTGCTGCTCGTTCGGCCACTGCGGCTCGCGCGTGGTGAAGAAGTCGTCGATGTTGGCAGAGGCGGGCGCGATGATCAGCGGCTTGCCGTCGAAGCAGTACCACGTGTCGGGGTAGATGTTCTTCTTGTAGATGCTGTTGTAGATGATCTTGACCCGCTCCTCGGCGTCGGTATGCGTGTAGAAGCACACCTTCGGAGCGTTCCAGCCGCGCTCGTTGAACTCGTGCAGGATGGTCATGAGACGCTTCACGTTCTCGGCGTAGGCGTAGTTATTGGTGGTGTCGAAGTACAGGAAGTCAACGCCCGCGTTGCAAAGAAGCTCGACGTGCTTCCGCATGACCCATGTGTCGATGGAGTAGTAATACCCGTAAAGCGGCTCGGCAAAATGGTGGATGGAGAACACGGGACCCCATCCGGGGCAGTCGGCGCGTCCGGCGGACTCACCGTACTGCGCGACGATCTTGGAGATATCCTGGATGCCGGAATCGCCGTGCTCGCCGAGCCACAGGAAGTAGAACAGACCGATCTCGCGCTTCTGCGCGGCTTCGGTCACGCCGATCGTGAAGGGCTTGGCGTCAATGTTACGGACCTTGCCCGTGACGGACAGGCCGGTATAATCGGGGTCCACCTCGGTGAACTGATCCCACAGCGTGCGGTCAAGGTCGTCGGTGCCGACCAGCGGGCCGCAGGAGTAGAGCAGGGAATCGGGGACCGTGTACGTCACGGTCTCCCCGTTTTGCAGGTAGGAAACGGTCAGCGTGCCGTCCCCGTTGTGCGTGAGCGTCAGGCTGCCGTCGGAGGAGTCCTCGGCGCAGAGGATCATGTCGGCGGGCTCGGGCTGCCTGTAGTCGCCGGGCTCGATGACGCGGGGCGTCGTCTCGCCCTCGGTCTCGGAGCCGGAGGACTCAACGGCGGCAAGGTAGCGGCGGTACTCGTCGACGTTGAAGCTGTCGGCCTGCTCCTCGGTCTCGAAGAAGGCAAGGTAGGCAAGGTCGACGCCTTCACCGGCCTGCAGCTTGTCGCTGTAGTCGCCGGCCATCGCGTCAAAGCGGAAGGACGTCAGGAAGACGCCGGGCTTATCGTCCCACGAACTCATGTACGCGGTCTGGGTCGCCCATTCGCCGGAGTTATCCTCCCAAAACCATTTGATCTTGGTCTGCTCGGCCATCGACTCACCGTTCGAGGCGGCGTAATACACCTCGGCGTAGCGTCCGTCCTTTTTGGCGTGCAGACGGTATTTCACGTTGACGTAGCGAAGCTGCTCGAGCGGGACCTGCGGGACGACCATATTCAGGCTGGGGTCGTCCTGCGTGGCCGTGAGGCTGAGGTAACCGTCCTTTTCCGTCATGGTGAAGCTGACGTTTGCGATGACGGAATCGTACAGGCTCTCGGAGAAGTCGTAAAAGCACGTCGGGATGGAAGTGTTGAAATCTTTCGGATCGACCTCTGCGGAGGCGGGGAAGGCGGAAGCCGCAGCTGCGAGCATAAGGACCGACAAAAGCAGCGCGAGCGCCTTGTTCATATGTTTCATTTCATCATACCTCGTTTCATATCGGATGGGCGGTACGTCAGTCTCCGATGAAGCTGAGGATGTCGTCGATGACCTCCTCGCGGCAGGAATCGTTCAGCACCTCGTGCCGGCAGCCCTCGTACAGCTTGACGCGGACGTCGGCCTTGCGGCGCAGCAGCTTCCGGAAGACGGTCGTGACGCCCTCGCCGTAATCGCCGACCGGGTCGTCCATGCCGGAAACCAGCAGGATGGGGGTCTTCTTCTTCCGCATGGCGCGGTAGAACGCGGGCTTGTTGGCGAGCGTGTTCAGCTTGATCAGATCGGCCATGGCGCTGACCGTGAAGTTGAAGTTGCAGAAAGGATCCTCGGCATACTCCTCGCGCACGGTGACGTCCTTGGTCAGCCACGAGAGATTGTCGTGCTCGGCGGAAAAGCGCTTGTTGTAGGAGCCGAACGCGAGGTTGTTGATCAGCTTCGACTTGTGCCGCTGGCCGCAGATGACGCGGATGATCTTGGCAAGAACGTAGCCGATCCCGCCCGCGGGGTTCGGTCCGCCGGTGCCCATGATGATGAGCTTATCCGGCGTGCAGAATCTCGTCGCGGACACGCGCACGATGAAGGAGCCCATGCTGTGGCCCATGACGATGTAAGGCAGATCGAAGCCGAACTGACGCCGCAGGACGTCACCGAACAGGGCAACGTCCTTGGACAGCATCTTCCAGCCGTCGAACGGCGCGATGAAGCCGAGGTCCTGCTCGTTGAAGGCGGTATATCCGTGGCCCAGATTGTCGAAGCCGAAGCAGACGTAGCCCTCCTCGGCCATGCGGCGCATGAAGGCGTCGTACCGGCCGATATGCTCGGCCATGCCGTGGACGACGTGGATCAGGCCCTTGATCTCGCCCTCCGGCTCGTAGGTCACACCCGCCAGAAGATGCATGGAATCGGAGGACATGATTTTATTTTCGGAAACGGTGATGCTCATACGGTTTGTATCTCCTCTTTTTACTACGATATGGTCCGCGGATCAGAAGACGCGGCAGGCACGGACGGCTCTGTGCCAGCCGTCGAGCAGCGCCCTGCGCTTCTCGTCGCTCATCTCGGGGGTAAAGACGGTCCCGCCGCCGACGCGTGTCATGATATCCTCCCGGTCACGGAAGAAGCCGACCGCAAGACCCGCGAGGAACGCGGCGCCCATGGCGGTCGCCTCCATCCCCTGAGGGCGTCGGACGCAGAGATCGGATATATCGGATTGGAACTGCATCAGAAAGCCGTTGGCGGCGGCGCCGCCGTCGACCTTGAGGTCGTGGATCTGACCGCCGAAGTCGGCCTCCATCGCGGCGATGAGGTCCTCGGTCTGGTAGGCGATGGACTCCAGCGCGGCCCGGATGATGTGCGGCGTGCCGGTGCCTCTCGTCAGCCCGAGGATGCAGCCGCGGGCGTGCATATCCCAGTAGGGCGCGCCGAGGCCGGAAAAGGCGGGCACGACGTACACGCCGCCGTTGTCTGGCAGCTTGGACGCGAAATACTCGGTGTCGCGGGCCTCCTGTATGACGCGCAGCTCGTCGCGCAGCCACTGCACGACCGCGCCGCCGACGAAGACGGAGCCCTCCAGCACGTACTGCATCGGCTCGCCCTTGAGGGAAGCACCGAGCGTCGTGATCAGCCCGTTGCGGCTGTTGACGCGCTTGCTGCCGGTGTTGGCGAGCAGGAAGCAGCCGGTCCCGTAGGTGTTCTTGATGTCGCCGGGCTCGAAGCAGCATTGACCGAACAGCGCGGCCTGCTGGTCGCCGGCTATGCCGCACACGGGGATGGACGCGCCCATGACGTCGACGCAGCCGTACAGCTCGCTCGACGAGCGCACCTCGGGGAGCATGGAGCGCGGGATACCGAGGATCTCCAGCATCCTGTCGTCCCAGACGCCGCGGTTGATGTCGAACAGCATGGTGCGCGAGGCGTTGGTGATGTCGGTGACGTGGACCTTACCGCCCGTGAGCTTCCAGAGCAGCCACGTGTCGATGGTGCCGAACAGCAGCCGGCCGTCCTCGGCCATGCGGCGCGCGCCCTCGACGTGGTCGAGGATCCACTTGATCTTGGTGCCGCTGAAGTAGGCGTCGGGACGCAGTCCCGTGGTCTGCCGGATGTAGTCGCCGTATCCGTCACGTTCCAGCTGCTCGCAGATGTCCGCCGTGCGGCGGCACTGCCAGACGATGGCGTTGCAGACGGGCTTCCCGGTGAGCTTGTCCCACACGACGGTGGTCTCACGCTGATTGGTGATGCCGATGCCGGCGATCTCGGCGGGATCGATCACGCTGGCTGCGATGCACTCGGTCATGGCAGCGTACTGGTTGGCGTAGATCACGACGGGATCGTGCTCGACCCAGCCGGGCTGCGGATATATCTGGGGGAACTCGTGCTGCGCGACGCGGACGACCCGGCAGTCGGAGTCGAACAGGATGCAGCGGCAGCTGGTCGTGCCCTCGTCAAGGGCAAGCAGATATTTTTTCAAATCGGAAATCCTCCCTCTGTGTCAGGATCGGGACTCGGAACGGGAAGGTACACAAAAATCCAAACTATATTCTAACACAAGCAGCCTTTCCTGTCAAGACTCTTTTCATCGTTTCCCGTGTCACGCGTCAGAAAATACGGTTTTTTTTGAAAAACCTATTGACATCCGGAGCGTCCTGCTGTATACTGACTGTGCTACACAAAATATCACAGTTTCCGGAGACTTGATATGTTTGCCATTGATCACAGCAGCCCCGTCCCCTTGTACGAGCAGGTCAGGACGCAGATCCTTTCGCTCATCACCTGCGGCGTACTGAAGCCGGGCGACCGGCTCCCCTCGCTGCGGGAGCTGGCGGGGGAGCTTTCCCTCAATTTCAACACCATCAAAAAGGTCTTTGCACAGCTGGAGGCGGACGGCGTGATCGTCAGCCGACAGGGCAGCGGCTTCTTCGTCGCGGACGGCGCGCGGGAAAACCGGGCTGTGCTGGCGCGCGCCGAGGACGAGCTTTTGCGCACGCTGGAGCGCGCCAGAGCCGCCGGACTGACCGCGGAGCGCGCGGAGGCGCTTCTGCGCACGGTCTTCGGCGGCACCAATACAGAAGGGAAGTGACAGGATGATCCAAGTCAAGTCTATGAGCAAGTCCTTCGACGGGACGCCCGTGCTGGAGGACGTCACGCTCACTATGGAGGACGGCCACATCTACGGCCTTGTCGGCATCAACGGCGCGGGAAAGACCACGCTGCTCAACCTCATCTCGGGCATCATGCGCCCGGAATCGGGCACCGTCACCGCCGAGGCCGGCGGGCAGACGGTCAACGTTTTCGACTGCTCCGCGCTCAAGCGGGAGCTGTATTACGTCACCGACGACCCCTACGTCCTGCCGCAGGCGAGCATCGCGCAGATGTCCCGTCTGGTCGGCGGGTTCTATCCGCGCTTTTCGCGTGAACTGCTCGAAAAGCTGTGCGGTATCCTCGGGCTGGACATGAAAAAGCGCATCGGCAGCTTTTCCAAAGGCATGAAGCGCAAGGCCTCACTCGCGCTCGGCTTTGCTGCGCGTCCGCGTTATCTGCTGCTCGACGAGAGCTTCGACGGTCTCGACGCGGGCGTTCGTCTGACTGTGTGCGACCTTTTGCTCGAGTTCATCGCGGACACCGGATCGACCGTCATCCTCGCATCGCACGACCTCGGCGACCTCGGGCGTATATGCGATACGGTCGCCTTGATCAGCGGCCGCAGACTGGTGTTCAGCCGCGACACCGAGGAGCTGAAGGCGCAGTACCGCCGCGTGCGCGCCGCGTTCGACGGCGCGTTCGACCGCGCCGCCGTGCAGGGGATCGCGTCCGGCGACATGACCGAGACCGCCGGAACGGTCACCTTTGTCACCGACCGCGCCCCGGACGACGTCCGCGCGTCGCTTGAAGCGTGCGGCAGGCTGGTCCTGTTTGAGGACTACGGCATGACGCTCGAGGAGATCATCGGCTTTGAGATCAAGAAGGAAGGAGGTGTCGGAGATGTCGCAGGCATCTTTGAAGACAAGTAAGCGCTCCGGCGCGGGGGCTCATTCGCTCGTCTGGCTGCTCCGACGGTACTTCTGGCTGCCGTTCGGCACGTTCCTTCTGTTCAGTGCCATTTCGTGGATCCCGCGCATATCCGAGATCCGGGACGCCGGGAACGAGTTGACGCCCGACGCGCTGCACGCCCGTCAATTCTTCCTGCTTCCGCGCAATACGGGAACGGACAGCCGGACAGTCCCGTGGATCGCGGTGCTCGGCGGTATTATCTGCGCCTTCATCCTGTTCCGCTTTTTGTGGAGCAAGCGGGAGAGCATGATATACGCTCTGCTCGGCGTGTCGCGCACGACGCTGTTCATCCAGCGCTTCTTCTTCGGGCTTGTGTCCCTGATCGTGCCGGCGGTGCTGTCGTTCTGCATATCCTGCCGGTATCAGATCACGCATTTCGGGGTTGACTGGAACGGATACGCGTGGAAGCAGACTATCCTGTTTACCGTCTGCTTCTGCGTTGTCGCCTTACTGGCCTATGCGGTGACGGTGCTAGTCATCTCGCTGACCGGCTCGCCGCTGCCGGGCGGACTTGCGCTGATCGGTCTGCTCACGTGGCCGTCGTTCCTCTTGATGGATGCCAAGATCCTTCTGAAACGCTTTCTGTTCGGGTCTCCGCTCGGACAGTGGCGTGAATCGTACGGGCTGTGGTATGATACGTACAAACCGATCCCGGGACGTTATCTCGGCGCGGAGCAGCGGTTCGGCTTTTTGTTTCTGCCGGATCTGTTCGAGGAGGAGATGCACAACCGGTCGTTCGTGTATCTGGCGGAGGACGGACGCTTGTTCGGTGAGCCGTGCGCGTGGCCGACGGCGCGGCTTATCTATGCCGCCGTCGTGCTCCTGCTTGTGGCGGCGGGCGCGTACCTCGCGTTCCGGATGCGCCGCGCGGAGGACAGCGGCAAGGCGCACGCCCCGCTGCCCCTGCTGATTGCCGCGTTCCTGCCCGCCGCCGTGCTGCCCGCGGCGTACCTGTCCACGCTGATAAGCTCCGACGTGCTGACGGTGATCCTTCTGCTCGTGCTGACGCCCGTCGTGCTGACGCTGCTGTGTATGCTGGCGCGGCTTTCGTTCCCGACGCCGACACGACCGGAGGGACGCCGCACGCTGATCGCCGCCGGTGCGTCCGCCGCCGCAGTCGTGCTGGTCGTGCTGTTCTGCGCGGGCGGCCTGTTCGGGTACTCGTCCCGCGTGCCGGACGCGGACAACGTCGCGTCCGTCCGGATGACCTACGTCGGCTTCTGGCAGAACTGGCCGAACACCGCCGTCGGTGCGACGAACCAGCCGCACGGATGGACGGAGACAGTCGGGTATGACGGTGCAGGGTATGATCCGAACCAGGTTTTGTTCGGAGGACAGCCCCCGCTGACCTCTCCCGGCGACATCGCCGCCGCACTGGATATCCACCGGGCGATCCTCGCCGACGGGCACGTGAAGGTCGGCTCACTGCACCGTGACGACTACGGGCAAAACGTGCTTCCCGCCGATTTCATGATCATCTACACGCTCAAAAACGGCCGGGAGGTCGTGCGCTGGTACAACGCACTGACGTGCGATACGATGGAAAAAGCGCTCGCCATTGAGGAAACGGACGCCTTCCGCAGTCACTTCGCGGAGCGCAGACAGGGGTGGGTCACAGACGATATGACTTGCTTCGTGCTCTCCGATATCCTCTATGCCGGTGCGGTCGCGCCGGAACTGACCGCCGAGGAGAAGCGGTCCCTGCTCGACGCGCTGACCGCCGATATGAACAGCCTGACGGTCGCCGGGCGGTACTGCATGGACGGGAACCCGGACGCACTCGGGATCATCCGGCTCTGCGATACGGCCGGGGAGGGCATCGCGGTGCCGGTCGGCGAAGGAATCGCGGTTTATACCGGCGGCACAGCTTCGTATCCGGTCGAGACCTTCTACGTCACGGAGGCATACACCCGCACGCTGGCGTTCATGGAGGCGCACGGACTGATGAGCGCCTTTGAGCCGTCATACCGGATCAGCGCGATGTGGGTCAATCCGATCAGCTGCCTGACGGACGAGGAGCTTCGGTCGGAAGCGGACGGGGAGAAGCAGGTCAACCTGACGGCAGGCTCCGTGCCGAACTTCATTCAGGGCATCCGTGACGATTTTATATTCGATTGGTTCAATGCCGACGGCCTCGACCGCGTCGATCCCGCCGACTACGAGACCATGATGTCCCACAGCCGCACGACCGCGTTCCTGACGCAGCCGAGGCGGATGCTGTACGTCGTCTGCACCGGTGACGACGGCAGTCCGATGGTCACGACCCGGTTTTTACCGGATTGACATACAAAAAAGCCCCGCCGAGGCGGGGCTTTTTTGTGTCAGAACTCCGGCGGCGGGGTGCCGGGACGGCAAGTTGCCGTGAACGACCGATTTTCTTCCCTTACCCTATTGCAAAATCCGGATCGTTCTGCTATAATAAACACAGATAATTTATCATCAGGAGGCACCTGTATGGACCAGAGATTATCCCCCCTGTTCACTCCGTGGAAGATCGGATCGTGCGAGATCAGGAACCGCGTCGTCCTGACGAGCATGGGCGGCACGGACCTTTTCGGCTGGATGGAAAACAACCACTTCGACGAGATGGGCGCCCGCTTCATCCTTGACGTGGCAAGACATGACGTCGGCCTCGTGATGCCCGGCTGCCAGCCCGTGTATAACCCCATGTTCGGGCAGTGGCTCTATAAGAACAAGAAAATGTACCGTGACCTCGCGGCGTGGATGCCGGAGCTGCATAAGACCGGCGCCAAGCTGTTCGTCCAGCTGACCGCGGGCTTCGGGCGTTCCTTCACCGTAAGCCCGATGATGGAGAAGCTGTACACCAACAAGGCCCTGCGCGTCATCAGCAAGCCCTTCATGGACCTTGACAAGATCACCGCGTCCGCCAGCCCCGCGCCCAACCGCTGGTCCGACAAGGTGCCGTCCCGTGCGCTGACCGTCGGGGAGATCCGGGAATACGTCGAGGCCTTCGCCAAGTCCGCGAAGATGCTCAAGGACGCCGGCGTCGACGGCGTGGAGGTCCACGCCGTACACGAGGGCTACCTGCTCGACCAGTTCACACTCGGCTACGTCAACCACCGGACCGACGAGTACGGCGGCAGCTTTGAGAACCGGTACCGCTTCGCCGTGGAGATCGTGCAGGCGATCAAAGCCGCGTGCGGACAGGATTTCCCCGTGTCCCTGCGGTATTCCGTCGTATCCAAGACCAAGGGGATGCGCGAGGGTGCGCTGCCCGGGGAGGATTACACCGAGGTCGGGCGTGACATGGCCGAATCCGAGCGGGCCGCGAAATACCTGCAGGACGCTGGCTACGACTGCCTGAACTGCGATAACGGCACCTACGACGCGTGGTATTGGGCTCATCCGCCCATCTATATGCCGGAGAACTGCAACCTTGCCGACGTGGAGCATATCAAACGGTTCGTGGACATCCCCGTGATCTGCGCGGGACGTCTCGATCCCCGCGCGGCCGCGGATTCCATCGCCGCCGGACGGCTCGACGGCGCGGGCTTTGCCCGACAGTTCCTCGCGGATCAGGGCTGGGTCACCAAGCTGCTCGAGGACAGGGAACAGGATATCCGTCCCTGCATCCTCTGCCACAACGGATGCTTCAATATGTGCCACTACAAGGGCGTCCCGAACGATCAGGCGCTGTCCGATTCGCTGCATCTCGCACGCTGCGCCGTCAACGCCGAGACCATGCAGTGGGACAAGCACCATATCGACGTGACGGAAACGCCGAAGACCGTCCATATCATCGGCGGCGGCATCGGCGGAATGGAGGCCGCGCGCGTCCTCCGCATCCGCGGGCATAAGCCGGTCATCCACGAAAGATCCGGCGAGCTGGGCGGCGCGTTCATCGCGGCGTCTGCCGAATCCTACAAGGGCAAGCTCCGCGACCTGCTGGCGTGGTACAAGCGGCAGATGGATATCCTCGGCATCGAGGTCCGGTACGGCGACGAGGTAAAGGACCTTTCCGCGTTCGGGAACGATCCCGTCATCGTCGCAACGGGCGCCGTGCCGCGTCAGCTGCGGAGCGTTCCCGGGTATGAAAAGATGATCGAGGCGACCGACTTCCTGCGCGGGACGCCCGTCGGGGAGACCGTTGCTGTCATCGGCGGCGGTCTGACCGGCTGTGAGATCGCCTACGAGCTGGCGCTCAAGGGAAAGAAGCCGCTGATCGTCGAGATGAAGGACGATCTGATTTCCCAGACCGGTGTCTGCCTCGCCAACTCCAGCTACCTGCGCGAGTGGTTCGCGCTCCACGAGGTCCCGACCTACCTTGAGACCACGCTGACAGAGGTGCGGGACGGCAGCATCGTCTGCGTCGGCAAGGACGGACAGACGCTCGAGCTGCCCTGTGATTCCGTCATCAGCTGCGCCGGATATATCCCTGCCCCTGCCGCGCAGAAGAGCAGGAACGTGACGCTTATCGGCGACTGCCAGTCCGTCGGCAATCTGCGTACCGTGATCTGGTCGGCATACGAGGCTGCTATGAAGATATAAGAGATGCGAGATCCGGGGCTCTGCCCCGCACCCCGAGGATGCGTTTGCGGGGCTCTGCCCCGCACCCCGCTCAAGGACTTCTTGAAAGAAGTCCTTGAGAATCTCAAGAACTTTATGGGCAATGAATAAACAGAAGTTCGGTTTACGCCGAACGGGATCGGTGGGTGCCGTCATGGGTGCCCACTGTTCTTATAAACGCCTACGCGGGGGCCCCTGACCCCGCTGGAAAGTAAAAGGGGGAGCGTCCGCGGGCGCACGTTGCCGCATCGCCGTCAATACGCAGAAATTGTCTGCCCCCCCCCTGACCCCCCGCCCGGCGGGCGGGGGGAATATTTATTTGACAGCAGGGAGAAGGGAGCGGCTTCGCCGCTCCCTTCTCCCTGCACCCTCATCCTGCGGGACGCGGGGCTGCGAAGCAGACGAGACGTCCCCGTTTCCCCGCGCCGCAGGCGCGGCATCCCCGGGATGAGGATGCAAGGGGAAGGGCTGCCGCAGCAG
>JAKSPU010000076.1 GCA_024404505.1 Clostridia bacterium | reverse complement strand
TCATGGGCGCCCGCCTTTTTTGAAACGCAGTCGCGGGGACCCCCTATCCCCGCTCTGACGTGCAGCCTCGCATCCCGCAGGATGAGGGTGCAGGGAGAAGGGAGCGGCTGTGCCGCTCCCTTCTCCCTGCGATAAATATTGCCTCCCGGGTCTTACCCGATCTCCATCTCCTCAAGCACGCCAAGGTCCCGGCACAGCCTTGACAACACGTACTTGTCGCGGATATCCCCGGTCGCGCGGAATACGGCGTTAAGGTCATCACCGAGGCCGAGAGCGGCGGGATCGCGCGGGATACACAGCCGGTCGAGCAGGGCGTCCAGCTCGTCAAGCGCCGGCAGCTCCTCGTCCATCACGGCGGTGATTTCGTCCCAGCGGGCAAGAATGACCTCCAGCCGTGAGGCGTGCCTTGCCGGGTCGTACTTCTTTTCCTTGTCCTCCAGCCCGATCAGCGGCTCGGCGCTGCGGCCGAGCAGACGGCGCAGCTCGGCGTCGTGTGCCGCCCGGGCAAAGGATGCAGCGTAAGCGAGTGCCTTTTCGCGGTCGGGGCGGATGCGCCGCAGCTGCGCGTACAGGCTGACCGCGACCCTCGTCGCCGTCGCGCATTGGATGCCGTGATAGTCCGAGGGCGTCCCGAACTCCAGCGCACGCATATCCCAGATGTGGGAGAAGTAATGCTCGACGCCGGACGCGGGCCGCGAAAGCCCCGCGTAGCTCATGGCCGCGCCGCCGAGGACGAGTCCCTCAAAGACTGCCTCGACCGCTTCCGGCTCGCGCTTCATGAGACCGTCGGCATTCCGGACGCACTTTCGCAGCGCCTGCCGGACCATGTCCGCGACCACGGGGCAGTAGTATTCGCCCGTGATGACGTGGGAAATGCGCCACTCGCAGATGCTGACGTACTTGGCGATCATGTCGCCGATCCCGGCGGACAGCATCCGTGCGGGCGCCCCCTTGAGGACGTCGGTGTCGCCGATGATGACCTCCGGGCACTTGGTGTTCAGCGAGACCTTGACGCCGCCGCACTCCATCGACGAGGTGGCGGACGCGAAGCCGTCCATCGAGGACGCCGTGGCGACGATGAAATAAGGCAGTCCCGTGCGGGAGGCAAGCAGCTTGCCCGTATCGTTGAGCACGCCGGACCCGATCGAGATGACGACGTCACACGCGGGATCGAAGTGCATGAGCGCCGCTCCGGCGGTCGTTTCGTCCGGTTTGACGTGACCGGCAGGGAAGACGTAGGAGGAGAACGGTATGCCGCTGTCCGTCAGCAGGCGGGCGGCGGTCATACCCGCGGCCTGCCACGTATCGGCGTCGGCAAGCAGGAACGGACGAGAAGAGCCGTACTGCTTCACAAGTGCGGGGAGCCGGGAGATCGCGCCGGAGCCGGTGACGAGGTCGTTGACGGCGCACTTATGGACGCGTCCGCAGGCGCAGGGGAACTCTTTGCGGAGAATGAAATCTGACATGGATGTATCCTTTCGGGATGACCCTGATGTTTTTTCTTGTAAGGATATTGTATCATATCCCGAGGAAAATTGCAAGAGAAAAAGGTGCTTTTGATTGAAAGCGGCTTGCTTTCAGAGTCTCGTGACAAGTTTTTTTCCCTCCTGAGCTTCACCCTCGTCCCCCTGTCCACCGCGTCCCGCAGGATGAGGGTGCAGGGAGAAGGGAGCGGCAATGCCGCTCCCTTCTCCCTGTGTATAAATGAAAAAGTTTCCCCCCGCCCGTCGGGCGGGGGGGCAGGGGGGAAGAAAACTGTGAGAACGAAACAGGTTTCGGACAGCCGCTATTTTGTCGTCCCGCCGTCTTCCGGCAGAGGGATCCCCAGCATCTCCCGAAGCTCTTTCACGGTCCTTGCCTGCCATTCCTCGTACGTCTCGCCGCTGCCCCGTTCGGGGCCCCATAAGTAGGAGGAGTAAGAAATATTGAACGGCAGGACGGTGACGTCCTCCGGCGGCAGGTCATAGGCGGACAGTATCTGCTTCATTTCGTCGGCTGTTTTGCCCGGGGCCCATATCGGCGTCAGATAGCCGGGCGCTAATTTGTCCGGCACGACGAAGAATTTCGGCGCGGAGTCGACGCTCATCTTCCACGCATACACGGCAAGACCGCGGTCAACCACGAGATCGGTCAGATCGGAGGACGGCTGCGGCAGCCGGATGAAGGCGTAGGTCACGCTCCCGGACAGCTCCTTTTCCGACCAATTCGCTTTGATCTCCACGATCACGGGCTCGTCGATATCGTCAATATTGTCGAAAACCAACTTCCACGAACGGGCATCGTCGTCGCGTTCAAGGCCGTCCACCGTCATGTCGATCACGATGTAACTCACCGCGATCTCCTGGCTGTCTGTACGGAAAGCCTTGACGGTAAGATTGGCCGGCTGTAGCTCACCGTTGAAATACAGCGTCACGTCATGGTTTCCCGCCCCGTACAGATAATCCTCCGGCTCTCTCCACAGGTACGGCAGGGAGTCCGGTGCGTCGTGCGGCGCACAGCGGGCGTCGGCGACCGTATGGACGTTCGACTGCTTGCCGTCCTCATCCGTGACCGGATAGGACAGCTCGTATGCCCACGGGCGCAACTGCAGGAAAACGCCGTCCGCGGAGACGAAAGCGAGCGATATGCTTTCGGGGGGCTTCAGTCGGTCCGTTACCTCGTGAGCGTCGATCTCAATGACCTGACTGCCGGGATCCGCGGCGACCCCCGGCCCTCCCGCCGAGCGTCCGGCGATCATGACGGCGGTGTACACGCCGACCGCGGTGATAAGGCAGGCAGCGGCGACGGCCCAGCCGCTGTGCAGGAAGCGGCTGAACCCGGATCCTTGCCGCTCCTGTTTCCCGTTTTCAAACAATGCTTCCGCGTCCTCCAGCCATACGTCCCGGATGCCTCCCACGGCATCCAGCAGGCGGTCGGACGTTTTGTTATCGGATTTCATATCTGGATTCCCCTTTCTGTCAGGTACGCGCGCAGTTTTGCGCGCGTCCGCTTGAGACGCACCGTGACGGTGTTCGGGAGCATCCCGAACGCGCGTGCGATGTCGGCGACCGGTTTCCCGTGCCAGTAGCGCAGGACGAACATGGCACGCTCCTCGCGGTCAAGCCCGGCGACGAACTGCTCCATCGCCTCGCGCAGCTCGCGCGCGTCGGTGCCGGGCAGGTCTCCGTCCGAAGGATCGGCACATTCGTCCAGCTCGTCGGACAGGCTGTCGGCTCCGCCGCCGCGTTTGTCCGCGCGTCCCTCGCGCCACTTGTCGAGGGACAGGTTGCGCGTGATCCGCAGGACGTAGTGCTTCAGCGACTGCGGATGCTCCGGCGGGATGGTGTTCCACACGCGCAGCCATGTGTCGTTGACGCACTCCTCGGCGTCCATCGCACTGCCCGTGACGTCGCGGGCAAGTGAAGTGCAGGCGGCACGGTATTTTTCGTTCAGCGCCTCAAGACCGCGCTCGTCGCGTGCGAGCAGCAGCCCGATGATGGCTTCGTCATCCAAAGGCATCTTTCGTGCCTCCTTTCTTTGAAGGTCCCTTCATCCATAAAGGACGGATTCCGGCGCGGAATGTGACAGGGAAGGGGAGATATTTTTATTATATCACATTTTCTCCCGATTTGCAACGGGTACGGTTTTTCCGGTGAAAACTTTCCCCTGCTCATTGACAACCGTTCCCGATTGTGTTATACTATTATAAGGATATATATACTCTTCAAGTCTTTGACGTGATTCTGATGATTCAAAAAACTGCTTTGCAGTATTCGAGGAGGCTTGTATATGTACGAAATGACGTCCCGTGAACGCATCCTCCGCACCTTCCGCCATCAGGACACCGACCGTATGCCGATGGTCGACTCCGCGTGGGCCGGCACGGTCGCCCGCTGGGAGCGGGAGGGTCTGCCCGCCGGTGTGGATTGGGAGACCTACTTCGGCTTCGATAAGATCGTCCGCCTGTTCCCCGATAACTCCCCCCGTTTCCCCTCCCGCATCGTCTCGGAGGATGAGAACAGCATCACCCACACCACGGCGTGGGGCATGACCCTGCGTGATTTCAAGATCCCGGACTCCACCCCGCAGGCGCTGGACGCCTACGTCAACACCCGCGAGCGCTGGGAGGAGGCCAAGGCCCGGATGCTGGACGGCGCCGCCGACCGTATCCCGTGGGACGGTCTCAAGGCGTGGTACCCGCGGTGGCGCGCCGAGGGACGCTTCCTCCAGCTCGGCCTGTGGTTCGGCTTTGACGTCACCCACTCCCACATGGCAGGCACCGAAACGATCCTGTACGCCATGTACGACGACCCGGAATGGGTCGAGGATATGTTCGACACCTACCTCACGATCGCGATCGATCAGTGTACGGCCATCCTCGACGCCGGGTATGAGTTCGACGGTATGTTCTGGTACGACGACATGGGGTACAAGGGCTCCACCTTCTTCTCTCCCGAGTTCTACCGCACCATGCTCAAGCCCTATCACAAGCGCGCGATCGATTGGGCGCACGAGCACGGACTCGTAACCGAGCTGCACTCCTGCGGCTACGTCGAGCCGCTGCTGCCGGATCTCACCGGGATCGGCCTTGATATGCTCAATCCCCTCGAGGTCAAGGCCGGTATGGATCCCGGACGCCTCAAGGCGCAGTTCGGCGATAAGCTCGCTTTCCACGGCGGCATCAACGCCCAGCTGTGGGATAAGCCGGAGCTGGTCGAAGCCGAGATGCGCCGCATCATCCCCGTCATGCGCGATGGCGGCGGATACGTCTTCGCGTCCGACCACTCCATCCCGAATTCCGTGTCCTTCGAGCAGATGACACGCATCGTCGACCTTGCCAAGGAGCTTGGCAGAGGCTGACGGGAAAAGGACCCGTCCCGGCAGCGTCCGGAATACATACAATAAGGAGAAATGACATGAGCAGCTTTGAAAATCTTCGCATCGTAGACAATTTCTATCAGACGTCCCTCTTCTTCCCGATGCCCACCGTGATCATCAGCACCCTGTGCGATGACGGCAAAACGACCCTCGGCCCCTACTCGCTCGTCCAGCCTTACTACGTGGCCGGCAAGGACTTCTACGCAATGCTCCTTTCCTGCCGAAATTCCTCCAACACCGCGCAGAACATCCTGAAGAACGGCAAGGTCGCCCTCAACTTCATCCCCGACGATCCCAAGTACTTCAAGGAGGCAGTCAAGCTCTCATGGCCCGGCGACAAGCCCGAGGACAAGATGCCGAACTGCCAGTTCAAGCTCGAAAACAGCCTTTTGCAGGAGGAGACCGGCGAGGTGCGTCCGCAGGTGCTGTCCGACGCCATCGAGGTCATCGAATGTACGTGGGTCCGCACGCTGGACGGCGCTGAGAACGATCAGCCCGGCATCCTGACGGGCTACGAGCCGCCCTACCACGATTTCAACGGCATCACCTCCAAGTTCGGCGCACACTTCATCCTGAAGATCGACAAGATCCTCATGAAGAAGAAGTACCGCGACGCCATCATAAACGGCGTCCGCGCAAAGGATTTCCCCAGCCTGCCGGTCGATTACGGCTACCGTGACTCCAAGAACTTCTGGTTCCACCGTAAGGCCAGACTGCGCGCCGAGCTGCTGCCCGTCCGCGAGGCTTCTCTCGAATCCGTGCGTTACGCCGCCGAGCGCGTCGACGACAAGGTGAAATTCACCGACGGCGCCCTCAAGACCGTGCTGAACGTGCCGCGCGTGTTCCTGCCGCTCGTCCTCAAGGGCTGCGTCGATTGGGCCAAGGAGAACAACGTCGACCTCATCACCGAGGAGCATATGAAGATCATAAACGACAAACGGGCCAAGGAGAAGAAGGAGAAGGACAAGAAGTGACCGCCGCTCCGGCCTGACATGAAGGGAGAAACACCATGAAAAGCACGACCGTTCGCATCCTCTGCCTGCTTCTGACCCTCATCATGATCCTGCCGCTGTTTGCCTGCGGTCAGGGCGAGGACGAAACGCCGACAGGAGCCTCCTCCGGCGCGGAGGAGACCGAGACCGAAGGCCCGTCCGTCAAGCGCAACGATTACGACTGCGAATTCAACGCGATCTACTGCAACGATACCTATCCGAAGGGCTACTTCTTCATGCTCGACGAGGAGCGTGAGCCCGGCAGCGATATGGACGACGCCGTATACGAGCGTATGGAGCGCATCAAGGATTATCTCGGCGTCACGATCAACCCCGTTGAGGGCGGCAACTTCCTCGAGTACGGCGGTCCGATCAAGCGCACCATTCAGGCCGGAGACGACGAGTACCAGATGGTCATGACGCACACCTACTACGACGTCACCGACTTCATCGTCAGCAACTATCTGCAGGATTTCAAGGATTTCGACGCCCTTCAGCTGGATGCCGACTATTGGGATCAGCAGATGATGGAGGAGGACAGCCTCGACGACCATTACTTCCTCGGCTACAACGATTTCTGCCTCGCCTCGGTGTACGTGCTGGTCTTCAATAAGGATATGGCGGACCGGTACACCTCTAACGACGTCCATATCTATGACGACGTACGCAACAAGAAGTGGACGCTCGACCGTATGATCGAGCTGTCCGAGCTGGTCGCCGTCGATAACGGCGACGGAAAGTGGACGAACGAGGATACCTACGGCTTCGCCGGTATGTGCTGGGTGCCGATGGTCAGCTTCACGCTGTCCTCCGATATCCGCGTCATCGACAAGGACGAGAACGACGAGCTGTACCTTTCCCCCGTCGTGGACAACTCCGAGCGCATGATCGCGCTGACCACCAAGCTGTTCAACTTCGCCAAGGAGAACTGCACGTTCCTGTGGCCGCTGAACAGCGGCGACCAGATCCACCTTACCTCCGGGCAGGTGATGTTTGAGATGGTCAACAACTACAGCCTCGTCGAGTACAAGGGCGAGGACATCCGCTTCGGCGTGCTGCCGTACCCGCTCTACGACGAGCAGCAGGAGGACTACCGCATCATGAACTGGAACGGCATGCTCGGCATCCCGTCCACCATCAAGAACGAGGCGATGGTCGCCGACACCATCGAGATGCTGGCGTACTTCTCCGAGCCCGTCAAGACCGCGTTCTTCGAGCGGCTGCTGGGCGCGAAGGTCGCCGAGGCACCCGATGACGCCGAGATGCTCGATCTCATCTGGTCGCACCAGTGCAACGACGTCGGCATGATCTTCAGTAATTCCTCCGCGGGACTTGAGGAGCTGTTCTACGTCATCCCGCGTCTGATCCAGGCCGGCAACGACGGATATATGGCCTTCTACAAGAAGCGCGAGAAGTCCATCTCCAAGGGACTCCAAAAGATCTACAAGAACATCCGCAGCAACGAATAAAAAACAGACAAGCGCGGCGCCCACCGGCGCCGCGCTTGTACGAAGGGAACATATCGACATGACAGCTTTCAAAGATACCTTCCGTATCGGCCTCTGGGAGGGCCCGCGCCTCTTCGCCGTCCCGACCGACACCGACATGGACACTCGCTTCCGCGAGATCCGCGAGGCCGGGATAGACACGATCTTCCTCTTTGCCGAGCTTCAGGATCCCGGCTGGCTCGACAGCACGCTTGCAGCTGCCGAGCGGAACGGACTATTCCTTATTATCGACACGAGCGCGGTCTGGCGCGACGCGGACAGACGCGCGGATATCGTCCACCGTACGAAGGACTGCCCCGCGGTCATCGCCTACAACATCATGGACGAGCCGCCCGCCGCGCTGATCGACGAACTTGCACCGGCTGCCGCGTGGTACCGCGGCGCCGCTCCGGATAAGACCGTGTTCGTCAACCTCAACCCGAATTACGCGCCGCCGCCGTACCTCCCCGCGGGAGAAACCAGAAGGGAACGCTACCGCGCGTATCTGGATGCTTTTCTGTCCCGGGTGCCGGTCGACGTACTGTCGCTGGATTTCTACCCCTACGTCGGCGCCCCGGACGCCGAGGCACGCATGAAGACGGCCATGCTGGAAAACCTCGCCGACGCAGCACTCGCCGCGCGCGTCTACGGTATCCCACTCGCCGGTTTCCTGCAGACCGCCCGCTGGGGCCGCTTTGACGACAACACCGACCGTACAAGCCCGTGGCACGGGACCCGGCTCCCCGGTGAGTCCGAGCTGCGCTGGCTCGCCAACCTGCACCTCGTATTCGGCGCGAAGATGTTGACCGACTTCCTGTATTGGTCGCGGAGCGGTACGCGTCCCGACCAGCGCGTTCCGGGCGTGTTCGACGGCATCATGTGGGAGGACGGCACCCGTTCGCCGCTGTACCCAATCGTGCAGCGCGTCCACGCCGAGGCACGCGCCGCGGCAGAGGTTCTGCAACCCTGTACGTTTGAGGGCATCCTGACCGCCGGTCTGACCGACGAGGAGAACGCCGCGGTCGGTGAACTGCGGTTGGAGCGGTTCGGAGCGGTCAACGGGCTTATGACCGACGGACGCGTCATCGCCGGGTGCTTTACGTCGCCGGACGGCGGACGTCTGCTGTACGTCATGAACGCCGATGACAGTAGCGACAGCGGCGACGGCGGCAATGCCGCACAGTTGACGGTCGGAATGGAAACCGTCCGGCTTCAACCCGGAGAGGGAAAAGTGATTCAACTCTGATAAGTTTATAGCATGGAGAAGGGAGCGGCACTGCCGCTCCCTTCTCCATGCACCCTCATCCTGCGGGATACGCGGAATACAGAACGGGGTCAGAGGTCCCCGCGACTGCGTTTCAAAAAAGGCGGGCGCCCGTGACGGCACCCACCAATCCCGTTCGGCGTAAACCAAACTTTGGTCATTCTTTGACCTTGTATAAAAGTTCTTGAGATTCTCAAGGACTTCTTTCAAGAAGTCCTTGAGCGGGGCGCGGGGCAGAGCCCCGGCGCGTCCCTCACGTTTATTAGAACCGCTCCGCCCATTCGGCGGCCTCTGCCACCCAGCGGGCGATGGACTTGTCCTCCCAGCACTTCTGACCGTAGCTCGTGATCGGGCTGCCGAGACCGCAGCCGTGGGGCGCGTCGGGGTAGACGTGCAGCTCAAACTGCTGACCGGCGTCGTGATACGCCTGACCCAGTACCAGCGCGTTGGCAATGTCAACACACTGGTCGTTAGAGGTGTGCATCATGAACAGCGGCGCGGACTCCGCGGTGACATGCTTGTCGAGGCTGACCTCGTACATCTCGTCGGCAGAAGGCGTGTCGGTGCAGAGCAGGTTGCGGAACGTGCCCTGCTCCGGCTTGGCGATCTGCGAGCTGACCACGGCGTAGATCAACATGATGCCCGTAGGACGGATCAGCTCGGCCGGACCGATCTTCTGCACCTCGGGATGGTCGTAAAGGATGCCCAGCGACCCGCACAGATGCCCGCCGGCGGAGAAGCCGACCGCGAATACCTTCGCGGGATCGACGTCCCACTGCGCCGCGCGTTCGCGGATGGTCTTCATGGCAAGTGCGGCCTCACACAGCTGCGCCGGGAACTTCTTCTTCCTGCCCACGGTGTAGTGCAGGACGAACGCGTTGTAGCCGTAGGGAATGAAGCCCATGGCGATCGGCTCACCCTCGCGGTCCGAGCAGACGGCACCGTATCCGCCGCCGGGGATCACGAGGATCGCCTTGCGGGTGAAGCCGGGGATCGGGTCGTTCAGGTAACAGTCCAACCAGACGTCCTCACAGCCGGGGATCATGAACAATCTTTCAAATTTCATAGAATCACCATACCTTTCGGCACTTTGCGCCGAAGGACACAAAGTGCGGCGTGAAAATGCTTCACGCTGAATCGATTTTTCAAAAAAGCCACCGCCGGAGGGCGGTGGCTCGGATTGACTTCTTTGCTTACTTGGCAGCAGCAACGGAGGTCACGTGGGGCTGAGGACCCTCGTACCAGTACAGGAAGCCTTCAATGTCGATCTTGTCACCGACCTTGAGCGCCTCGACAGCCTTGTAGACGTCGGTATCCTTGCCGCAGAGGTAGGACTCAACGGTAAAGGAGTAGGTCTTGCCGCCGATCTCGACGTCAAAGTAGATGTCATCGCCCTGCTGGCCGGAGCCGTCCCACTTGTACAGGAAGGCAACGTCAGCGCCGTCGGCATTCTTCTTGGCAGCAACGGTCGCGCCCTTGACGGCGACGAACATATTCATCTTCTTGGCCAGATCGTCGGTACCGAACAGAGCGGTCACGTCAATGGCCTTGGGGATGTAAGAGCCATTTTCGATCTCGAAGGTGGCGTCCGTGATCTCGACCTCACCGGACCACTCGGCCTTGGTGCCGGTCACCTTGATCTTGGTACCGGGAACGAGCTTGTCGTAGTCTTCCTGAGACATAGCCATCTCATACAGGAAGTAACCGCCGTCGGCGTCCTGGGTGTAGATGGTACCCTTGTTGTCCCACCAGCTCTGCTTAGCCTGAACGTAGGTCTCAATGGTGACCTTGGAATCCACAGCAGCGGCAGCGAACTCGGCATAGGTCATGACACCTTCGCTCTTCTTGGAGGGGTCGTCCTTCTTGCCGCAGCTCACGACGCACAGCAGCATCAGAGCAGCGAGGACAAGTGCAAGAACCTTTTTCATGATTGTTGTTCTCCTTTTTCATTTTGAAATTTGATATAGGGGCCACTGTTCATATTATAACGCACTTTTAACGGAAAGTCAAGGGGTTACGGGAAAAGTGTTCATATTTTGAGAGCGGACACTCGCGGTGCCTGCTCCCCGGCCCCCTCCCGTGTGTGGAGCCTGTGCCGTGAGCTCGACCAGACTGCCCTGATTGTCACGCATGACGAGCGTCTCTGCGCCTGTGCAGACCGTGTAATGACGATGGTGAACGGTGAGATCGTGCGGGAAAAGGTAAACGCACACGCCGAGCATCCACGATGATCAAAGCAAGCTCTCCCACACATATTTTCGTCATTTCCCGCATTTCCCTTGACAAAAACTCGCTGTCTGTGATATACTTACGTTACATCCAATATCTTCATACGGAGGTATATCATCATGAAACGCAATTCACTGCGTATGATTTCAGTCCTGTGCGCGGGGCTGATGCTGCTGTCCGTCCTCGTGCTGCCCGCGGCAGCCGACGACGCTCCGGCGCTGCCCGACGCGGCCATCACCGAGGTTTGCTTCAACACCACCTACAAGTCGAACGACTTTGATCTCTCCACCTCCACAGATATGCTGGAGTTCATGGAGGTCGTCAATCTTTCCGGACACGACCTCGACCTGCACGGCTGGAAGGTGACTTACCGCACCGAGGGCTGGGACAGTGAGATCAAGGGCACCAACGAGGTCGTCCAGCGGCTCTCCGAGGGCGGATATATCCTCAAGGCAGGTGAGGCCGCTGTATTCGCGGTCTATACCAAGGACGCCGTCACCGCCGGACTCAGGTACGACACGCCCGAGGATTTCAAGGCCGTGTACGACTTGTTCCTGTCGATCAACGGCTCACGCGCCACGCTCCCAATCGAAAACTTCTATCTGATCCCGAAGGCCGTGAGCGGCGAGCAGAAGAATCTGTCCGGCACCTTCAATCTCGACAACTCCTCCACCGGCGTGGTGCTTACCGTTCTGGATAAGGACGGCGGGACCGTGTGCGAGTGCCTGTACAACGCCGAGGAACGCAACCGCAACAACTACTCCCTCAACCTCATGTACACCGGTACCGTCAAGGGCCATCCCAAGGCCACCGAGCCCTTCAACATCGCAAACCCCACGCCGGGCCGTTTGTTTGACAACCAGATCGTCCCGCTTGCCAAGGGCCTGACCCCGCCCGAGGGCACCGCGACCATCCCGCTGAAGTTCATGGAGTACAACGTCTGCGCGACCGACTCCACCCAGACCCATTCGGACACCCGGGCCGTCTCGATGGCCGAGCGCGCGGAGGGCATCTTTACCGCCATCAAGAGCCACGACCCCGACGTCCTCTGCCTCTGCGAGATCAACTTCACGTGGGTCGACTACCTCAACGAAGCCCTCGACGGTGAGAGCGGCGAGTACGCCTCATACGGAAAGTCGAGTCAGGGCGCGACATGGGGCGCAAAGCGCATCAACAAATCGACATGGGACCTGTTCAACCTGATCCTCTGGAAGAAGGACAAGTACGACCTGATCGAGAGCGGCACCTTCTGGTGCTCCAAGACGCCCGACAAGAAGGGCACCTTCAATTGGGAGGACGGCACCGTCGGCGACTTCGCCCGCGGCATCAACTGGGTCATCCTGGAGGAAAAGGTGACAGGTGCGCGCTTCTTCGTGCTGTGCCAGCACATCGACGCCAAGGTACCGGTAGCCCGGCAGTATTCCGCGCGGCTCATCGCGCAGAAGGCCGAGGAGCTGTCGCAGGGTCTGCCCGTACTCATGACGGGTGACTGGAACACAGGCGATTCGTCCGACGCCTACGCCGAGCTGATGAAGTCCGGCAAGTTCGGAGACGCCCGTTACCGCACCACGTCCCCGGAAAACATGACGTTGTTCGGCACCGGCAACAGCTGGGGTTCCCGTTCGATCGAGTACATGATCGCCATGGCACCCATCGACCACTGCATTCTGTCGAAGGACACCGTTTTCGTGCGCCGTGCCGACGCGGAGTACTGCATCTTTGACGAAGCGGATCACCTTGTCGGCTCCGACCACAACGCGACAGTCTACGAGCTGGACCTGACCGTCATGTCCTTCCGTGAGGAGGAGACCGAAGCGCCTACCGAGCCGGAAACGATTCCCGACACCGAGCCGGTGACGGCACCCGCCGGAACGGATGCTCCTTCCGCCCCGGTGACGGAGGCAGATACCGATCCGTCGGACGACAAGGGCTGCGCGTCCGTCACCGCGTCAGCCGGCCTGACAGCCGTCCTGATCGCCGCGGCGTTCGTCTTCCGGAGGCGGACATAATGGGGGAGCGTGTGGGGCTCTGCCCCACGCCCCGCTGCAAAAGAGCGTGTGGGACTCTGCCCCACGCCCCGCTTAAACCCTTCTTGAAAGAAGGGTTTAAGGATCCCAAGAACTTTTTGGGCAATGACATAATAAGAGTTTGGCTTACGCTGAACGATACAGGTGGGTGTCAGAAATGGCACCCATCTGTCTTTTATATATTGCTTTGAAATCCATTAGGCATTACCGCACAATAGGGGGAAAGCCCCAAATAGCGGTAAAGAAAACGGGCAAACAAAG
>JAKSPU010000075.1 GCA_024404505.1 Clostridia bacterium | reverse complement strand
CGGGATGAGGATGCAAGGGGAAGGGGCTGCCGCAGCAGCCCCTTCCCCTTGCTGATAAAAGTTGATATCTCCCCCTCCCGCGCACGGGAGGGGGTCGGGGGATGGGCCCCCGAGCGCCGGAGGCGCGAGGCGTTCCCCACCGCGGCAGCAGAGGTCGGGGACAGCCCCCCGGCTACGGAGCGCACGACGGCGCCCGGCTGCGGATCATACAATCAAATACTTGATGCCCTCCAGCGAAGCCCGGCTGTCGGGTGCCTCTCCGGCCGTCAGCTCGTTGGCGGCGGACAGCGCGGTCAGCGGTGCGTGGTACCGCTTGGCGACCGACCACAGCGTATCCGACGGTGCCGGGAAGCAGATGACGTACTCGCCCCGCGTGTGCTTCACGTCCGGGCCGAGCGTCATGCCGCTCTGGACTGTCAGCGGTGCGGGGACGGCCGTCCGCAGCGCAACGGCGATCTCGGCATCCAGCCCGATCCGCTCGCCGTCCATGCGCGTGCGGCAGGTAATGACGTCGACAACGGCGTTGAAGAGCAGCGGCTCCGTGCCGCCGCGGGACGCGGCCTCCCGCAGACCGGGCGCGTCCGCCTCATAGCGGAACGGAACGGTCACCTCGGCGGTGCCGTACTCTCCGCCCTTCTCATACAGCAGCCGGGCGGAGCAGGTGCCGGCCAGCAGACAGCGGTCGCGGTCGACGGTCAGGCTGTCGGCCCTGGCGGAGGCGGTCACGTCCACGACCGTCACACCGGGATCGATGCCGGCCTCGGACAGCGGAACGGACTCGTTGAGGGAGAAATTGCCGTTGAGACAGTCGACAGCACGCGACGGGGTGTGCGTTTCGTAGGTGCAGCTGCTCTCTGACGCCGTGGAGTAGGAGTCCCGGACGTAGGTGACAGGCTCGTTGCGCTGAGCCAGCACCTCCAGCACGACGTCGAGATTGGTATGCAGGCGGTCGTCCTCCGCGCTGACGCTCAGCCTGTCGCACACGCCGTGCGCACAGGCCCGGCAGGCGGGAGTGACGCCGGGCAGCTCCACCGTCTGCGAAAACGGCAGCTTCCGCAGGATGGTCCGGGGCCGGGCCGGCTCCCGCCCGGCGTCGGGCTGCTCGTCGGGCGCCATGACGGCCTCCATCGGCACGACCGTGAGCTTGAGCGTGACCTCTCCGCGGCAGCTGACGGTGTCCGTCCCGGAGGATGCCTCGGTGACCATGACCTGTCCCTCGGCACATACGACGCGCAGATTCTCGTCCGGCGCGACGATCACGTCGTCCTGCAGCTCCAGCGCCTCACCCGCGGTCCGGAACACCCGTCCGACCTCCGCGCCGCCGGTCAGCTTTTCAATGGTGCCGGGGACGAAGCCGGCGTCGTCCGCCCCGCCGAGCGGCACCTCTCCCATGACGGTGACGTCCGCACCGACGCGGCAGCGGATATTCAGCCGCCGGGGAGCCGTCACCCGGCCGCTGACCGTTTCGGCTGCGGGATCGCAGAGCACGACGGGCGGGTCGGACAGCTCACCCTGCCCGTCAAAGGGTACCGTCATGCGGTACTCGGCGGACAGCGGCGCGCAGTACAGCCCGCCGTCGCTGCCCGCGTACAGCACGAAATAGTCGACGGTCCCGCCGAGGTCGACGCTGCCGCTGCCCGCGTACCGGGCGGGCGGACGGACCGCCGCGTTGATCCGCAGCAGGCGCCGGATCTCCGGCTGATAGTCCGGCAGCGAAAAGTCGCCGTTCAGCTCCGCGCTCACCTGACGACGGCACAGCGGCACCTGCACCGTCGCCATTCCCGTTTCCTGATTCAACATATATCCATCTCCTTTGCACGATGATATTCGGTCGGTAGAATGTATGTGGAAGTGACGGAGGATATGCGTCCCACGGGTCAAAGGTACGGTTATTTACCGGAGTGCTTCTTGGCACCCTGTCGTCCAATGCAAGGCGAGGCAGCATCGCCGGAAGTACCGTTATAACCTCCACCCCCCTGACCCCGCCCGGCGGGCTGAGGGAAAATCAAATTCATAGGCAGGGAGAAGGGAGCGGCAATGCCGCTCCCTTCTCCCTGCACCCTCATCCTGCGGGACGCTGGAGACGCGCACGTCCTCCCGCGGCTGCGTTTCAAAAAAGGCGGGCGCCCATGACGGCGCCCACCTGTCTCTTTCAGCGTAAACTCAACCTCGGCCAACCTTTGACCCTGCATAAAAGTTCTTGAGATTCTCAAGGACTTCTTTCAAGAAGTCCTTGAGCGGGGCGCGGGGCAGAGCCCCGAGAGCATCCTCGGGGCGCGGGGCAGAGCCCCGGGCGCTCCCCTCAACGACGTAATCTGCGCGCCGCGTAGGCGGCGATCTCGTCGTTACTGTCGTGGAGGCACTCCTCCAGCAAGGCGGGCGTGAGGCGTCCGCGGCGGCCGAGCACACGGACGGCATCCTCCCGGCAGCAGGAGCAGAGGGAGGATTCGTATACCCATAAATAGAATTCGTCCGGCAGACGGACCGACCTGTCCTTGATCTGCATGACGACGCCGTGCCAGCCGGAGCGTTCGTCGTAGGTGACGGACAACGCACGGACGGCAGCCAGCAAACGCTCCTTGTCGGCGGAACGGTAGTTTTTCAACAGGATGCAGATGATCCCGCTGTCCGCCTGCCCCGCGTCGAAGCGGGCCTTCGCCCACACGTACACGACCGGATCGGAAAGATCCTGCATGACAGCCAGCGCCGCTTCGCGCAGTTCCTCGCAGGGCGACTCCGCCCATGAGGTGAGCAGCGCGGGATCGCCGGGATACGCGTCTCCGATGAAGGTCCGCAGCAGCCCTGCCCGCTTCTCCGGATCTCCCGTCGCCTCGATCGACGCCGCCAAAGCGCGCTTCTCGTCTTCATCGGCACGACGGCGGAAACGGACGCAGTCACTTACGGTCAGCTCCCCCGCCTCTGCCTTCTGACTCAACTCGCCGGACGTGGGCGGGACGGGGGGTACGATCGGCTTGTGGAATTCTTCCAGCGCCGCCTCCATCTCACGGTAAGCGGCGGCAAAGGCAGCCTCGTCCTCGTCAGCCGGATGCTCCGCCAGCTTTGCCATACGCTTTTTGCCGTACTTCTCCCCGAGCAGCGTCAGGAACCACTCAAAGTCCCAATAGGTGTACCGCTTGTTGGTCCGGAACAGATGCCCGAGCTCGGCGGCAGCCTCCTTCAGCGGCTGCCTGCCGTCAGACAGGCTGATGAAGCGGGCGATGAGCAGATGCTCGAAATCATCACGGAGATAGTCGTAGTACGAGGAGGACCGCCTGTGCAGCAGCCGGTAGTACAGCTCGTCATAGCGGCTGCGGAGCGCGTCGAGAGCAGCCGGACTGCCGTCCGCCGCGAAGCAGACCAGCAGATCGGTGAAATGGCAGAAAAGCCACGTGTCGCGCCCCGACAGCGTGCGGAACGACTCCACCGTCGGCCCGGCAAAGGACTCCGGGTCCGGGAAGCAGCGGACAAGCGCATACACGTAGCGCGCGCGGGTACCCTCGCACTGCGTGTCAAAGGAAAGATTGTGTAAGCAGCCCCACAGGACCGCGCGGCGGTACTTCTCCGGGTCAGGGCAGGTCCGCAGCTCGGCCACGCAGCGCCCGAGACCGCGCCGCATGGCATATCGGAAGGTCCGTTCTGTCATGGATACAGGCTCCTTTCAGATTTTTCAGGCATCATTATACCACGGATCCGCGCCGCCGTCAAGCAACCGGCCGTTGAGGTACGCATATCGGGGAAAAGCCGAACTTTTCTGCGGAAAAAATGTGAAAAAGTATTGCACATCAAGCCGGAATATGCTATACTGTAATCCGTACCGAAACAAGACCGTAAGGAGAATACCATGAGAACGGACAAGAAAAACGCACGGAACACCAAGAAAAAGATCGTCTCGACGGCGTGGAAGCTGTTCTATCGTCAGGGCTACGACAACACGACCGTGGACGATATCGTGTACGAATCGGGGACCTCCAAAGGCTCCTTCTATCACTATTTCAGCGGCAAGGACGCGCTGCTCTCGACGCTTTCCTACCTGTTCGACGAGAAATACGAGGAACTGACCGACGCGCTGACGCCGGAAATGTCCTGCATGGACAAGCTGCTCTTCCTCAACCGTGAGCTGTTCCGCCTGATCGAGGACACGATCGCCATCGACCTCCTGGCGCAGCTGCTGTCCTCCCAGCTGATCACGCGGAGCGAAAAGCACCTTTTGGACCACAACCGCACCTACTACAAGCTGCTGCGGACCATCATCCAGGAGGGCCAGCAGTCCGGCGAGCTGACGTCGGCGGCGTCCGTCAGCGATATCGTCAAGGCGTACGCGCTGTTCGAGCGCGCCCTGATGTACGATTGGTGCTTATGTGACGGCGAATATTCCCTCTCGCAGTACAGCGCGAATATGCTGCCTATGTTCCTTGCCGGTTACCGCGCATGACGGTTTCGGCAATTTCAACAAACTTTTTGACTTATTTTTGACACATACAATTGTATAAACTGCGGTCTATATATTTAATTCTTATTTATCAAAGGTTTTTAAGAATCATATATAGCCGCATTTTGTATTTTCGTATATAATTTGTTCTGTATTTCAGTCTATTCCGGTTTGTGATATACTATGGCATCTTATTCATTAAAAAAAGCGCACCGGACGTAAGCGTCCCGGCGCCGGGAGGTATCATCATGCTGCAAACCGCATCCGATTGGATCATGTTGGTCACGATCGTCCTGTACATGGGCTTCATGGTCAGCATCGGCATCGCCGTATCCAAGAAAAATAAGACCGCCGACGACTTCTACCTCGGCGGACGCCGGCTCGGTCCGCTCGTGACCGCCATGAGCGCCGAAGCGTCCGACATGAGCGGCTGGCTGCTCATGGGTCTGCCCGCCGTCGCCCTGATGGGCGGTCTGCCCGAGGCCGTCTGGACAGCCGTCGGACTTGCCATAGGCACCTACCTGAACTGGCTGTTCGTTTCCCGCCGGCTGCGCGTGTACAGCAACCGCCTCGGCGCCTGCACGCTGCCCGACTTCTTCGCCCGCCGCTTCGGCACCGGCACCAAGCCGCTGACCGTGGTCGCCGCGCTGATGATCATCGTCTTCTTCATCCCCTACACCGCGTCCGGCTTCGCCGCCTGCGGCAAGCTGTTCTCTTCTCTGTTCGGCATCGGCTATGTGCCGGCCATGATCCTGAGTGCAGCCGTCATCGTGATCTATTGCACGCTCGGCGGCTTCCTCGCCGCGTCCACAACGGACTTCGTACAGTCCATCATTATGACCATCGCGCTGTTCGTCGTCGTCGGCTTCGGTGAGGGCATGGTCCACGGCTTTGAGAACGTGTTCGCCTCCGTCAAGCCCCTCGACGGTTACCTTGACCTGTTCCGCGGGTACAACGTTGCCGCCGGCACGACCTCGTCCTACGGCGCTCTGCCCGTTGCCTCCACGCTGGCGTGGGGCCTCGGCTACTTCGGTATGCCGCACATCCTGCTCCGCTTCATGGCCATCGAGGACGAAAACAAGCTCAAGACCTCCCGCCGGGTCGCCTCCGTCTGGGTGGTGATCTCCATGGGCGTGGCCGTGCTGATCGGTGTCATCGGTTACGCGATGATGAACGGCGGCATCCTGCCGGCCTACGCTGACGCCTCCTCCGCCGAGACCGTCATCGTCGATATCTCCCGCGTGCTGTCCGGCTTCGGCATCGTGCCGTCGCTGGTCGCGGGCATCATCCTTGCCGGCATCCTCGCCTCCACGATGTCCACCGCCGATTCCCAGCTGCTGGCCGCCGCCAGCTCGGTGTCCCAGAACCTGATCGTCGAGACCTTCGGCGTCAAGCTGTC
Source organism: Clostridia bacterium (assembly GCA_024404505.1). Lineage (GTDB taxonomy): Bacteria > Bacillota > Clostridia > Oscillospirales > CAG-272 > CAMEON01. The sequence goes on along the minus strand of JAKSPU010000075.1, from coordinate 7,398 downwards.
GCAGAAGACCAATATGTGGCTGGCCCGCGCGGCTGTCGTGGTCATCTCCGTCGTGGCCGTCTTCCTCGCGCTGGATCCCAACGCCTCCGTCTTCCGCATCGTGTCCTTCGCATGGGCAGGCTTCGGCGCCGTGTTCGGCCCGCTGATGCTGCTCAGCCTGTTCTGGAAGCGCGTCAACAAGTACGGTGCGCTTGCCGGTATGCTGACCGGCGGTGTCATGATCTTCGTCTGGAAGTTCGTGATCCGCGTCGCCTTCGCCGGGACGTGGCTTGACATCTACGAGCTGCTGCCCGCGTTCCTCCTGTCCCTCGCCGTGACCGTGATCGTGAGTCTTGCTACCAAGGAGCCGGAGAAGGAGGTCGTCGATACGTTCGACGCCGTCAAGGCAGAATGTGTCGGGAAGTAAAAAGCCGCTCCCGCAAGGGTGTGCCTCGTTATGGGGCACACCCTTTTTGGATTCTTCATAAAATCGATGTTTGTCCTGCATTTTTTCCGGGGAGGGGGCAGGAACGCCGGGCAAGCACTAATTTTTATGAAGAACCCAAAATATTCATAAAATTCCCATTGACTAACCGGGCGGCTTTTGATATAATATATTCTGTATGAGAGTTTCTGCCTGAAAAGGAATGGGTACTGATATATATGGAGAATCGTAACAATAAACGTCCGATCGTCCCGCGGCTGGCTGCCGCGGCTCTGTCGCTCTGCCTTGCTGCCGGATCGGCAGCCTTCCTGTCCGGCTGCACCACGCGCTACACGCTGACCGTCGAGGCGGGCGCTCCCCTGCCCAACGCGGCCGTGCTGACCTGCGTGGACACGTCCCGCTACGTGGACGACGTGGACAAGAACTGCATCAACCACCCCGGCACCTACTACCTGCCCATTGTGGACGGGTCCGGCCAGCGCTACGAGCTTAAGCTGATCGTCCGCGATACGAAAAAGCCCGTCGTGACCTCCCGCCACGTCTACTGCCCTATCGGCACCGTCCCCGAAGCGGCAGACTGCATCGGCACCATCGAGGAGGCCGACACCTACGAAGCCTACTTCACGGAGGAGCTGCCCGATATGTCCGCGCTCGGCGACTACGACGTGGTCTTCCGCGTCAAGGACGGCACCGGCAACACCACCAAGGACCTCCGCTCCATCGTGTCCGTCGTGGTGGATACCGAGGCCCCCGTGTTCGTCACCGTGCCGGAGCTGTCCGCCTCCCTCGGCGAAGCCATCGCCTACCGTCAGGGACTCGTCGTTGAGGACAACTGCTGCGGTCAGGTCAATATCACCGTGGATACCTCCGGCGTCAACGTGGACTTGGTCGGAGACTACCCCGTGTTCTATACGGCATCCGACGCGTCCGGCAACGTGTCCCACGCCGAGACGATCCTGCATATGTACAGCACCGCCGTGGACGAAGAGGAACTGAACAGCCGCGTGGACGGCATCATCGCCCAGATCATCACCCCCGGTATGAACACCGAGGCCAAGCTGCGCGCCGTGTACAGCTATATCCGGAAAAACATTGCCTACGTGTCCTCCTCCGATAAATCCGACTGGATGCGGGCAGCGTACGACACGCTGTTCGTCACCGGCTCCGGCGACTGCTTCGACTTCTTCGCCGCCGCCAAGATCTTCCTCATCCGCCTCGGGATCGACTTCCACGAGATCCAGCGGTCGCCGGGCCTGACGGAAGACACACACTACTGGCTGCTGGTCAACGTCGGCCCGTCCGACGCCCCGAGATGGTACCATTACGACTGCACGCGGCTGCGCGACGACTATATTCCCGGCTGCCTGCTGACCGATAAACAGCTCCGGGCATACAACAAGGTCCGTCCGAACTTCTATGCCTACGACTCCTCAAAGTACCCGGCCAGCTCCACCACCATCATCACCAAGACCCCCAAGCTGGAAGCCTTCTATTGATCCCGCGGCGGGAAGCTTCCCGTTGCCAAGGAGATACGACCATGCTGACCAACATCCTGCAATATCTGGACGTCACCGCGCGCCGTCTGCCGGATAAGCTCGCCTTTTCGGACGGCACGGGCGGCCTGACCTTTGCCGCGCTGGACCACGCGTCCCGCGCGGCGGGGTCGGCACTCCTGTCCCGCGGATTCTCGCGCGAGCCCGTGGCTGTCCTGATGGACAAGCACCCCGAGGAGATCGCCGCCTTCTTCGGCATCATCCGGGCGGGGTGTTTTTATGCTGCCATGGACGCGGATATGCCCGAGCCCCGCATGAAGCTGATCCTTGATACGCTCGCCCCCCGGTGCCTTGTCTGCGACGCCAAAAACCTGAAAAAAGCGCAGGAGCTGGCTGTCTCCGGCGCGTTCACGGGTGACGTCCTGCTCTGGGACGAGCTGGCCGCGTCCCCCGTCGACGAGGCGGCGCTCGACGCCGTCCGGGACACGCAGATCGACTGCGATCCGATCTACGTCGTCTTCACGTCCGGCTCGACCGGCGTGCCGAAGGGCGTAGCCGCCTGCCACCGCTCCGTCATCGACTACACCGAATCGCTGTGCGAGGCGATCGGCTTCTCCGAGGATACCGTCTTCGCCAATCAGACGCCGCTGTACTTTGACGCGCCGCTCAAGGAGATCATGCCGACGATCAGGCTCGGCGCGACCTGCTACCTCGTCCCCCGGATGCTGTTCTCCTTCCCCGTGCCGCTGTGCAGGTACCTGACCGACCACAAGGTCAATACCATCTGCTGGGTGGTCTCGGCGCTGACCATGATCTCCTCACTCGGCGCGCTGGAGGCCCATAAGCCCGACACGCTCACCACGGTCTGCTTCGGCAGCGAGGTGTTCCCGCGCACGCAGTACGACAAGTGGCGGGCGGCGCTGCCGGACGCGCGATTCTTCAACCTGTACGGTCCCACCGAGGCAACGGGTATGTCCTGCTTCTGGCCCGCGCGGGACCTCGCGCCGGACGAGCCGATCCCCGTGGGACGGCCGTTCCGCAACACGGATATCCTGCTCCTGACCCCGGACGGCCGCCGCGCCGGCAGGGGCGAGGAGGGCGAGATCTGTATGCGCGGCACCTGCGTGACGCTCGGGTACTACAACGACCCCGGCCGTACGTCCGCGGCGTTCGTGCAGAATCCGCTGAACACGGCATATCCGGAGATCATTTACCGCACCGGCGATATCGGAAGATATAACGAGCGCGGCGAACTTTTGTTCCTGCACCGCAGGGACGCGCAGATCAAACTCATGGGACACCGCGTGGAGCTGGGAGAGGTCGAAGCCGCTGCCGACGCCGAGGGCGTCCGGGCGGCCTGCTGCGTCTTTGACGCGCCCCGCCAGCGGCTGGTGCTGTACTACGCGGGAGACGTGACGCCGGACGCCCTGCTTGCCGGGCTGAAGAACCGCCTGCCCCGGTATATGCTCCCGGCTGCCCTGCACGCGCTGCCCGCGCTGCCGCACACCCCGAACGGAAAGATCGACCGCGCAGAGCTCCGCGAACGCGCGGAGCGCGAACAGATATAAAGAGACAGAATAACAGACATACCGTCAGAAAGGCTGTGACCGCTATGAATCAACTGATCGACATCCTGCACTCGCTGCATCCCGACGTGGATTTTGTGACCGAGACCGGGCTCGTGGAGAACGGCATCCTCAATTCCCTTGATATCGTGACCATCATCACCGAGGTCTCGGTGTGCATGGACGTACAGATCCCCGCCGAGGAGATCCTGCCCGAGAACTTCGATTCCGCCGCGGCGCTGTGGGCGCTCGTGGAACGGCTGGACGAGGCGTAAGCGCCCGCCATGTCCTTTGCTGCCATCCGGGAGGCGGTGACGCACTTTTCGTCGCTGACCTTCCTCCTGTTCGCGGCTGTCGTCGTGCTGGTCTGCCGTCTGCTGCCCAAGCGGGCGCGATGGGTCTGGCTGCTCGCGGCCAGCCTCGCGTTCTACGCCGCCGGGGATTGGTGGTATCTGCCGTTTCTCGCCGCGTCGGTGCTGTCCACGTGGGGATTGGCGCTGCTGATCGGAAAACAGGCCGCCCGTGACGAGGCCGCGCTGACCGCCGCTCGGTCAACGCTCTCCAAGGACGAGCGCAAGGCCCTCAAGGCGTCGCAGAAAAAGAAGCGCGCGCGCCTTTTGTGGGTCGGGCTGGTCTTCAATTTCGGGTTGCTCTGCGTCCTCAAGTACACGGATTTCGTGCTGGAAGGCGTTTCCGGCATCGCGTCCCTGTGGGGTGCCGGACCGATCCGCCCGCTCGACCTGATCCTGCCGCTCGGCATCTCCTACTATACGTTCCGCTCGACGGCCTACCTGATCGACGTCTTCCGCGGTAAGACGGAAGCACAGCCGAATCCCGCCAGGTACGCGCTGTTCATCTCGTTCTTCCCCGCCGTCGTGCAGGGACCGATCTGCCGGTACAACGAGACGGCCGCACAACTCCTTGAGCCGCGCGACGCGGATTGGACCGACTTCTCCGCCGGTCTCCTCCGTCTGTTGTGGGGATACTTCAAAAAGCTCGTCGTGGCAGACACCGCCATGACCGCGGTCAGGGCGATCGTCTCCGATCCGGAGCGGCTGAACGGCGCGTATGCCGCCGTGCTGATCGTCGTGTACTCCGCCGTCATCTACGGCGACTTCACGGGCGGCATGGATATCTCGCTGGGTCTTTCCCGCATGATGGGCATCACGCTGACCGAGAACTTCAATCGCCCGTTCTCCTCCGTGAGTACGGAAGAATATTGGAACCGCTGGCATATCACGATGGGCTCGTACTTCACCGACTACGTCTTCTACCCCATGTCGATCAGCAAGCCCATGCAGCGCCTGACCGTGTGGGGACGCGCGCGCCTCGGGAACGGCATCGGGATGCGGCTGCCCGTCTACCTCGCCACGATCATCACGTGGTTTTTGACCGGACTCTGGCACGGCGCCTCGTGGAACTTCATCGTATGGGGCCTCTTGAACGGCGCCGTCATCCTGATCTCCCGCGAATGCAAGCCGCTGTACGCCCGCTTCCATAAGCGTTTCCCCGGCGCGAAAGAAAACCGCTTCTATCAGGCGTTCTGCCGCGTGCGGACGTTCCTTCTGATGGGCGCGATCCGCAGTCTGGACTGCTACCGTGACGTCGGCGTGACCTTCCGCGCGTTCGGATCGATCTTCACGCGTCCCGGCACCTACGCCGAGTTGTTCAACGGACAGGCGCTTGAGGCGCTCGGTCTGCCGGTTGCCTCGTGGATCATGCTGCTCGCCGCCGTCGTCGTGCTGTGGCTCGTCGGGCGGGCGGGCGACCGCAAAAAGCCCGCCGGCTGGCAGGTCGCGGAGCCGCTTTCCGATAAGCCCCTCCGCTGGGCGCTCGTCTGCGGCGCACTGCTGCTCGTCATCCTGCTTGCAGGTCAGTACGGCATCGGCTTTGACGCGTCCGACTTCATTTACAACCGGTTCTGAGGAGGCGCGGCATGAAAAAACATATCATCCTGACACGTGTCCTCTGTATCCTGCTCTCGCTCGTCCTCGTCACCGCCCTTTTGTGGGCCGCCGGGCGGGTGCTTGAGCCCAAGTACGTCACCGTCTCCCCCGAGGGCTCGTTGACCGCCGAATACTACGCCGACGCCGCCGAGGTATCACACGACGTCGTGTTCATCGGTGACTGCGAGGTCTACGAGGCGTTTATCCCCGCCGTCCTGTGGACGGACTTCGGCATCTCCTCCTGCGTCCGCGGCAGCGCCCAGCAGCTCGTGTGGCAGTCGTACGCCATGCTCGAGGACACGCTGCGGTACGAAACACCGAAGGTCGTGGTCTTCAACGTGCTGTCCCTCAAGTACGGCACGCCGCAGAACGAGGCCTTCAACCGCATGACGCTGGACGGCATGGAATGGTCGTCCGTCAAGGCGGACGCGGTCCGCGCGTCCATGACAGAAGGCGAGACCTTCCTCACCTACCTGCTCCCCGCCCTGCGCTTCCACAGCCGCCTCGCGGAGCTGTCCGACGAGGACTTCCGGTATGCGTTCGCCGCAAAGCCGACCGTATCGGACGGCGGATACCTCATGCAGACGGGCGTCGTCCCCGCCGACCCGGCGGTCGATAACGAGGCGCTCAAGCCGCTCCTGACCGACCCGTCGCTGCCCGCCTCCGCCATGGAATGGCTTGACAGGATGACCGCTCTGTGTGAGGAGAGGGGCATCACGCTGATCCTCGTCAAGTCCCCGACCAACACGTGGAAGTATTGGTGGTACGACGAGTGGGACGCGCAGGTCGCCGACTACGCCGCCGCCCATTCCCTCGCCTACTTCAACCTCATCCCGGACGCCGACAAGATCGGGCTGGATATGTCGACCGACACCTACGACGGCGGCATCCACCTCAACGTGTCCGGCGCCGAAAAGCTGACCCGATACTTCGGGCATATCCTCACCACCACCTGCGATCTGCCCGACCGCCGGACCGACGACGCATACGCGCCGGTCTGGGACAGACGGGCAAACGTATACGAACAAAGAAAAACAGAAAGGAAATCGTCATGAAATTCTCCCGTATCCTGTGCGCCCTGCTTGCCATGCTGTTCGTCCTGTCCCTCGCTGCCTGCGGAGGCAACGTCACGTCCCCCGACTTCTCCTTCCGTATCACCGGCAGCGCCGGTGAAGCCGTGCTGACGCCCGGCCAGCCGGTCGGTACGTCTCTCGACGGTCTCGGCACCTATGAGTACTCCGAGTCCGGCTCCTGCGGCGGTATCCCCGGCAACGACGAGGTCTACCGCTTCGCCGGATTCACCGTCTACACGACCCCCGGCAAGAAGGATCAGCTGATCGCGAAGATCGAGCTGACAGACGACACCTACACGACCTCCGAGGGCGTCCGCGTCGGCGACAGCCGCGAGTCTGTGATCGAAAAGATGGGGACCGGCGAGGAAACGGGCGACAATCTCGTCTACTACGGCGGTCAGACGCGGCTGACCTTCCTGTTCCGGAACGATGCTGTCGTGGGGATCAGTTATACTGAGCAGTAAGCCGGGACTGCCGTCCCGTACCCCGCAAGGGGACGCCTCGCGCGTCCCGCGCTCGGGGACCTACCCCCTGCCCCCTCCCGTGCGCGGGAGGGGGAGTTTTTGATTTCTTTCAGCAAGGGGAAGGGGCGATGCGGCATCGCCGGAAGCCTCGTTAATGTATCTGCCCCCCCGCCCAGCGGGCGGGGGGCATAACTTTTTTTATAGCAGGGAGAAGGGAGCGGCTGTGCCGCTCCCTTCTCTCTGCACCCTCATCCTGCGGGATGCGGGCTTGTACGTAAGTTTCAAAAAAGGCGGGCGCCCATGACGGCACCCACCTTTCTTGTTCGGCGTAAACCGAACTTCTGCTTTATCATTGCCCATAAAGTTCTTGGGATTCTCAAGGCATTACCGCACAATGATGACGGTACAGATGCGCCGTCAGAAATTTCGTCAG
>JAKSPU010000074.1 GCA_024404505.1 Clostridia bacterium | reverse complement strand
ATGCAAGCATATGTGCCGTCAAGGCGTCAGCCGTGCATTGTGCGGTGATGCCTTAGTTTTGTTCCCGGCGATCCGGGCTTTGATGCGGAAGGAAATGGGCGAAAGCGGGCAGACACATTCCGAAGCCGTCAGCCCTCCCTCCTCGTGACCCGGATGAAGAGATTACCGATTACCCTAAAAGCGTCACGGGGATGTAGCCGACGGTCGGACGTCCTGCGCAGACCAGCTCAAGCACGGGACGATTCACGGCCTCGACGACGTCTCCCGCCGTGAGGGTGAAGGTCAGGTTAACGGCACCGGGCGCATGAGTCGGGTCGGTCCAGTGCATGAGGCAGACGTCCCGGCGTCCGCCGGAGACGGTGAAGCCCTCGGGCAGCAGCCAGCGCAGATGGACGTGCTTGGGGTCCGGGAGCTGATTGCGGAGCGTGACGGAAACAGTCACGCTGCCGCCGGGCCCGATTTCGGGTTCACCCTCGTAAACGAGCGTTGCGCCGCCCCAGATAAAGTCGAAGCTGCACGATCTGCCCGGCAGGGCGCACAGCTGTGAAGCGAACGCACCGCCGCGGAAGGCGTTGACGTCCGCCTCGTCCGCGTGATCTGCCTCGTCACAGATGCGGACGTGGCCCACGTGGTTGGCGGCCAGCATGACGGGCTGCTGGGCCATGACGCGGTCGGTCAGCTTCTCGCAGGTGTCCGGCACGGCAATGGAGCCGCGGTCGATGGCCACGGTAGTGATGCCCTCGCCGATGTGGGCCTTCCAATCCTCCGGGATACCCGCCGTGCCGTGCATGATGCCCCACAGTGCGCCGAGTGTGGCACCGGTGCAGTCGGTATCGTCGCCGCAGTTGATAGCGAGGATGAGAGAACGCTTGAAGTCTCCGCCCCCGTACAGCATACCGAGCATGGCGAAGGCGACGTTCGCGGGAGCCTCGAACCAGCCGAGGTCTTTGGAATCCTCGACGAGCTTGTTCCGCGCGGTCTTCCAATCGTCGCCCTTGTCGAAGCAGTCGAGCAGGAGACGCTGGGAGCGGGCCACGCGGCAGCCCTCAGGGATCTTGGAGAGGCCGATGTCGATCAGCGTACGGATGTCGGTAACGACGAAGGCCGCGGCCTCGATCGCCGCGACGAAGATCGCGGCAAAGGTGCCCTCGCCCGCGCCGTGATCCACACAGGCGTCCTCGCGGGCGTAGCGGATGGCGACGTCGGGACAGCCCGGTGCCATGCAGGCCCAGACCTCGGTGCGGATCCACGCACCGTTGGAGTGCTTCCAGTCGTTCTTATACTCGCCGGAGAGGGGCGGCAGCAGCCCCGAACGCATATTGTTCTTGCCGATGCCGTACTCGTTCCAGTGCGGGGGGATGAAGTTGATCCAGTATTCACCGAGCACACCGCAGTTGACGCGGGCCGGGCTCAGATCCTCGACCGCTCTCAGCCAGACGAGCTGGAGGTCAAGGTCATCATTGGGCAGGACGACGCCCTCGGGTGTGGAGAAGCCCTGAATATCATTGATCTGCCGACGGCCCTCGAAGGGGGTGCCCATCGTGCCGCCGATGTTCTTACCGATCCAGCAGGCGTGGATGCGGTCACGGAGAGTTTCTTTGTTGAAGGTGATCATGCTTGTGATCCTTCCTTTCCCCATATTTGGCCGGGCTTTCCGCCCGGCGCCTCCATTATATCACGCCGCGGGTGGATAGTCAACAGGATACGATGAATTATTCCATGATCGTTCTTTCGGTCAAGACCTGAAAAAAGCAAACAAACCATTGACAAAATACGTTAAATCGTGTATGATACATACAGAGACAAATCTGTGCTTTGACAACGAAAGGAGCCTTCCGCCATGAAGAAACACCTGTCGCTGATGCTTGCCTGCCTAATGCTTCTGAATATCCTGCCGCTGTCCGCCTGCTCGCTCCGTCACGATGAGTCCGGTGAGACGGGTACGGAGGCCTCCGATGTGCCGGCTCCCGCGGTCGCGGGGGAGGAAACGGTCACCGTGACGCCGCAGGCGCCGCGGGCGGTGCTGGAGTCGGGCGTGACCGTGGAGATGTCCTCCTATCTCGTGCGGGAGGAGCAATCCGTGACCGTGAAGGAACTGAGTCCCGTGACGATTGCCGACGGAGGCGAGTGGGACGGCTTCCGCCTGACCGTGTATGACGTCACCATGGGTGAGCGCCATCAGTTCGGCGAGTATTTCACGATCCGGCTTCCCTACGATCCGTCCTACCTTGAAAACGGGCAGGACCCTTCTCTCTGCGTCACGGCACGGTGGCACGATCCGGATACGGGCGCATGGGAGCCGGTGCTGTATTCGCTCGACACCGAAAATCATCAGGTCGTCATCCGCACGGATCACCTGTCGGAATACGGCTGCTTTGAGATCAAAAACGAGGGCATGAGAAAGGCGCGGGTGACCTACGTCAAGCCGTGGATGATGTACGAGCTGTTCGACACGGACACGGCCTGCGGGGTGCTGTCCGACTACAACGCCTCGCGCGGCACGGACACCCGCAAGGCCGCGACGCTCGGCGCCAAGCTGATCAACAAAACGCAGCCGATCGCCTCCGGCGTATCCGACTTCACGAGCGAGGTCGGCGCGCTGGACAGCATCCTGCGCCTCGGGGACAGCGAGGCCGGGCTTGTGCTGAAGGACATCAACATCCATCAGAAGACCGTGGACGTCATCGGGAAGGTCGGGCTGGCCGCGTCGTGCATCAAACTCGCTATGGAGGTTTGCAGCAGCTACAAGACCGACGCAGACGTCATTTCCATCTACAAGGACACGGTGTCCCTCATGCTGGATCTCGCGTCCGCGTCCGAGACCTTCGGCTCCGCGGCACTTTCCGTCGGTCTTGCAGGCGTGTGGATTTTTGACCAGATCCTCTCCAAGATGGTGGACTCTGCCAAGGAGATCCGCATGGAGCTGTTCGGAAAAGTGTATACCTACTACAACGACACCTACGCCGGGTACGGTCACAAGGCCCGCACCGACGACGACTGGCGCGATATCATGATCGCCGAATATGAGAAGGCGAAGGGCGACACCGATTCCTTCACCCAAGCCATGAACAAACAGATGTCGGACTACGCCGACAAGTTCTGGGTCGAGGTCGACAAGAACCCAGACATGGCCGCCGAGGTGCAGGACGACATGGGGATCACCCGTCTGCCGCTCCCCACGGGCGGTGAGATCGAGACCCTGAAAAAGCAGTATATCAACAACCTGCAGGTGCGGATCAACAGTCTGATCCCCGCGGTGCGCGACTACTACCGCGAAAAGTCGGAGGAGGCGTTTGAAAAGTCGCTCAATGAGGCGCGGAAGCATCTCAACTCCGCGCTGGGCTGCACGATCAACGATCCTGATAAGATGTTCGGCGGCTGCACCGTGCGCTTCGCACCGCTTTCCGACGCCGCCGTTTCCGGCGATTGGCAGGGTACGATGAACACCCTCGGCTCGATCCGGATGTCCTTCACCGTGCTCGGCTACTATATCGCCGGCTGCCCCGACCGGGTCGAGGTGCTTGACAAGGCGGACGGCAAGACCGTCGTCGGATACGGAAGCGTCAAGGCGCAGGGATCCGCGCTCACGGTCGACCTGATGAAGGGAGAGCCGGTCACGCAGCCGGAGTCCGGCAAAAAGGTCGTGATCCCCACCAAGGTCGTCGACTACACCGGCGCCGTGCCGGACGCGTCGGATTCCCATTTCGGCTCGCGCGGCGGCATGGTCTGCGCCGCCGTCAATCAGATGAAGTCCCCGTGCTTCGTGTACGACCCCGCCACGACGTACTACTCGATCGACCTTGAGCTGATCCCGGATGAGAGCATGAAGCTGTTCGGCAGCGAGAACGGACTCGGTACCGAGGGGCAGTTCGACACCTACTACATCAGCGCGCTGACCATCCGCGGCAGCTTCTCCTTTGAGAAGAACGACGGCAATATGAAGATGACCTTCACCGGAAAGTGCGTGGACGCTCCGGATTACAGCGGCAGCGTAAACTCGAACACCTACACGTTCTCCAATGAGTCCGATAAATTCTCGCTTTCCTACGACGAGAAGGCACACACGCTCTATATCGCGTTCTACGGGGATCTGACGGAGCAGTGGTCGACCGTCAGCGAGTCCGGCGAGCAAACGACACAGGATCCGACCACAAGAAACGATCACAGGGAGACTGTCTATCTCTCCTTCACGCCGGTCGTCCCGATCACGAGTGACGGAGCGTGAAACAGCCGCCCGCGCGCAAAACGGACGTGCGGGAAACCCCTGATCAAACGAATGATTGACCTTTTACGGAGGGACGACATGGCACGATACAACGTCACCAACCCGTGGATGCGGGAACGCGAGACCATCCTCTGCGGCTGGAAGCCGGACTATAACAGAGGCAAGATCAACAACATGAACATGAACCTCGCCGTGGACTGGTACAGCCTGTCCAACCGGCAGATACGGGACTACGTCCGCATGATCAAGGCGTGCGGCTTCACGGGCATCCAGATAACCGACGATTGCTCCCATTGGCGCTGGTACAACAATTACGAGGTCTGCCACGACAAAATGAAGGTGCTGTGCGACGCCCTGCGCGCCGAGGGCATGAAGGCCACGCTGTGGGTCTGGGCGGCCAACTTCAACGGCTACGGCTGGGTCGACGACACGGTCGTGTACGAGCCGAAGAACGGCGGCAGCGCCTACGACGATCCCGACGTGTTCGCAACCTTTAATAAATATTACGACGTCTACGCCGAATTCGCCCCTTACGTGGACAGGCTCATCCTGCACTTCTTCGACCCCGGGTACCTCTCGGACCTTGACGACGTCATCCGATTCGCCAAGCTCATCGAATCCAAGTTCAGGGCCGTCAATCCCGCCGTGGAGCTGGGCATCGACACGTGGTCCTGCCCCGACGAGTTCCCGCAGAAGCTCATCGACGCGGGCTTCGGGAGCGCCATGCTGATGGAGGTCATCGGCTGGGATCGGGACAAGCGCCGCGCCTTCCGTGAGGGCGTCAAACGGCTTGGGCTCGACCTCGGCGAATGGAGCTGGTACCTCGCCGACATGGAGATCGACCAGAGCGCGTGGATGGTGGTCAACGCCAAGGTCGAAAAAGAGGTCTACAACCGCATCCGGAACGACGCGGACGATATCATGCGCCCGTCCTACTGGGCGGAGATGGACTCCTACCATATCATGAACGTCTTCTCGCTGTACTGCGCGGGGCATCTGCTCATCGATCCCGACGAGGATCCCGACAAGCTGGTGCACGACGCGGCCTACGCTATTTACGGTGACAAGCACGGAGCGGCTGTCGAGCAGGTGCTGCAGCTCATACAGGACGGGCGCTCCGGCTCGACGTGGGAGGAATACTGGTGGCCGTGGCCGCCCCGCTACAAGCGATCCTACGACGCGCCCGAAATCGCCCGCCGCGCCGCGGAAGCGCTGGAGCTGATGCGCGCGGTAGCGGCAGATAAGGATATACGGACGGACTTCCCCCTGCCCATCACGCCCACCCTGCTGGCCGAGCTGACCCTGCCGCATATCGAGCAGATCCTCAACTCCGCGAAATTCTACGCCGCGTTCGACGAGCTGGAGGCAAAGGCGCAGAACGGGATGCCCAAGGAGGAGATCGCCGCCGAGCTTGACCGCATCTGGAATCCCACCTGCGACTACAACGCCGTCATCGGCTGCTGGGGGCAGCGGGAGGCACGCTCGGAGGCGGGCACCGTATACACCTTCTGCAAAAATTATGGGATAAAGATGCCGCGCAAGCCGCTGATGTACTGGCTGGCCAAGAAGCGGTACTACGAGTACCTCGTCTCGGACGCAAAAAGCGGACACACCGACACGCTGTGGCGGCACGCCTACGAGGCCAATCTGCCCTACTATTACTACGAGGACGATATCCTGAACGACCTCGAGGCCGAGGGACTCATCACCCAGCTGCCGGATGATAAGATAAAGATCAACTTCTTTGATGCGTATCGGTACACGTGATAGGACCGGCACACTTCAGGGAGGATATGACATGAGATTCAGGAACGCTTACTTCATAACCGGGACCGCCTACGCCGGGAAATCGACCATGATCAACCTGCTTGCGGCGAAATACGACGGCATCCTGTGTGAGGAGAACTACCACGACCGGTTCTTCCCCGCCCCGGACAAACAGGAATACCCCAATCTGCAATACACCCGCGAGCTGACGGACTGGCACGACTTCATCCGCCGGACGCCCGACGAATACGAGTCATGGATCAGCGGCACCTCAAAGGAATGTGAGCGGCTGGAGCTGCAGATCCTTGAGGAGCTGGACAGGCAGGACAAGCCGATATTCGTGGATACGAATATTTCCGTGGAGACGTTGAAGACCGCCGCCGCCCCCGGACACGTGCTGATCATGCTGACCGACCCGCAGATCTCCGTGAATCGGTTCTTCGAGCGCCCGGACAGGGAGAAGCAGTTCCTGTACCGGCTGATCCTTGACGAGCCCGACCCCGAGGCCGCGCTGGAGAACTTCCGGCAGTGCCTCATGCGCATCAACACGCCGGAAAAATACGATTCCTTCCTGCACTGCGGCTTCCCCGTCCTCATCCGCGACGATGCCCGCACCGTGGAGCAGACGCTGGCTCTCATCGAACAGGCGTTCGGGCTGGCGTGACGGCAGATGACCGTACAGTAAAGCGTGCGTCCGTTTCCGATGCACGCAAATACACGCAAAATTGAGGGCGTCTCTAAATATTCCGCCGATTCACCGTGCGATGAATTTTTAGAGCCGCCCTTGAGATACATCCGCGGGACTTCCCGCATTACGTCTGAAAAGGAGAAAAAACCATGAAAAAGAGACTGCTGACTGCCCTGCTCCTGCTTTTGTGTACTTCCCTTCTGCTCACTGCCTGCGGTGAGGGCGAGGGCCCTGACGGGTCCGACTCCGATACGCTGCCCGCCGGGGCCGCGTCCGAGGAAGAAACCAAGCCTCAAGCGCCCGACTTATCCGAATTTGATCTGAATGGCAAAACCTTCTCCATCCTGTACCGCTTCGGCTCCGATTCCTACAACGTTGAGGACGTTGCCGCCGAAAAACTCACGAGTGAACCCGTCAACGACGCCGTCTATACCCGCAACCGCATGATGGAGGACAATCTCGGCATCAGGACGTCCTTCACGCCGGACACCGACCCCGCGGGCAAGCTCCGCAATCTCAGCATGAGCGGCGACGACGATTTCGATGCCGCCACCGACCGCATGAATACCCTGTTCCCCATGTCGTCCACCGGCGCGTTCGTGAACTGGCGCAGCGTCAACGCCTACGACCCCGACGAGGTCTGGTGGGACAGCAATGCCGACGAGTCGCTCTCCATCGGGAACGTCCTGTTCATTGCCGTCGGTGACTGCTCGATGAAGGCCTCCTCCTGCGCCCGCTTTATTTACTACAACAAGGCCATCTGCGATAAGTACAATATGCCCCTGCCCTATCAGGACGTCCGGAACGGCACGTGGACGCTCGACACCTTCATCGGCATGATGAGTCAGGTGGCCGAGGACCTCAACGGCGACGGCAAAATGAACAGCTACGACCGCTTCGGCCTGCTCTCCGAGACCAACACCTTCTTCGTCAGCGGCTGCGACGTCCCCTTCACCGAAAAGGACGAGGACGGCATACCCGTGCTGGCCTTCATGAACGAGCGCACGCCCGACGTGGTGGATAAGGTCAACCTCATCATGAACGACAAGGCGCACACGCTGTCCTATCAGGACGCGTCCTCCGGCAGAGATATCTCCGGCTATGCTCACCTCTTTGAGTTCGGACGCTCGCTGTTTGCCAACGGGCAGTTCCTGTTCGTCCAGAACGGCGCCTCCGAGGCGTATATGTTCGTGGATATGGAGGATCCCTACGGCGTGCTGCCCAATCCCAAGTACGACGCCGCCCAGCCGGGGTACCACCACCTGATGGATCCCTTCGCCTGCGCGTGGGTCATGCCCGCCTCGGTCAAGGATCCCGAAAAATCGGCAGCCCTCATGTCCTACTGGTGCTACCTCTCCACGGACACGCTGGTCGAGGCGTTCTACGAGACGACCATCAAGTTCAAGCGGCTCAACGCCCCCGAGGATGCCGAGATGATGGACATCATCCGCGCCACCATCCGCTACGAGATCTCCACACTGGACAGCAACAACATCATGAACGTGCTGGCAGGCGCCTCCTCCGGCTCAGGTCTCGCATCCAGCTTCAAGAGGAGCGAAAAGACCATCACCCGCCAGCTGGAGAACATGGCAAAGAAATTCGAGAAATTCCAGTAAAACACAACCGGATAAGGAGGACCCGTCATGCGTATCGGTATCGTGAGCAATGCTTATTTCGGACTGCGGGACTGCCGCCCCGGCATGGCGCGGATGCGCCGTCACGGCTATGCCTGCGCCGACTATCAGGATTTCATGAATCCCGGCAACGACCTTTTCAGATGTGCCGAGCCGGAATTCGAGCGGTGGGTGCGGGAGATCCGGGCCGCCGCCGCGGAGGAGGGCGTCAGCATCCATCAGACCCATATCCCGTGGTCCGGCGACCCCTGCGACGACGAGGGCCTTTTGCGCGTCCGCTACGAGCAATCCTTCAAGGCCGTGCGCGGCACCGCGTACATCGGCTCGGAATACATCGCCGCGCATCCCATCATGCCGTTCGGCTTTGCCCGTGAGCAGGACGCACAGCGCTTCATGGAGATCAACCGCGTCTTCTTCGACAAGCTCTGCACCGACGCCAAGGACTACGGCGTCACCGTGTGCCTCGAGAATATGCCGTTCCCGATGCACCCGATGTATCTGCCGGCCCATATCCTCGCGTTCGTCAAGGAACTGGACCGGGATAATCTCCGCGTCTGCCTCGACACCGGACACAGCGTCCTGTACGAGAACCCCGCTGACGCCGTTCGCCTCATAGGCAAAGACTACCTCGCCATCCTGCACGTCCACGACAACAACGGCCGCTCGGACTACCATACCCTGCCGTTCACCGGCGTCGTCAAGTGGGGCGAGTTCGCCGACGCCCTCGGCGAGATCGGCTTCGACGGTGTCCTGTCGCTCGAAACCTCCGTCAGCGGTAACTACCCGCCCGAGCTGCGTGAGTATAATGAGATCGGACTTTCCGATGCCGCGAGGTGGATCGCCGACCGGTCGGAGCGCGCGCGGATGGTATAATCAGGTAAAGCCCCGGTGATTTCCTACATAAAAGGAGGCGACCGCTATGAAAAAAACGATTATCGGTATCTGCGTCATTGTTTTTGTCCTGACCTGTTTCCTGTCACTGACCGCCTGCGACCTTGACGACTTCTTAAAATCGGGGACCGAAACCTCCGACGACGCGTCGCTCGACGAAACCGTCGACTTCTCCGAGCCGGACGATGAGAGCCGGGAGGAGCCGACGGACCTGTCCACAGACCTGTCCACAGACCTGTCCACGGATCCGCTCACCGATCCGGAGGACCCGTCGGACGATACGTCCGGGGATACGTCGGACGATACGCCCGGGGATACGTCGGACGATACGCCCGGGGATACGTCGGACGATACGTCCGGGGATACGTCGGACGATACGTCCGGGGATACGTCGGAAGAGACGGCGGAGCCCGTGACCGAGCCCGCGACGGAAGCAGATCCGATGCCCCCTGAAGAACCCGAGGATCCTCTGGCGCACTTCTCCCTTTCCCTGCTCGGAAAAAAATACGACGTATACCTCGTGGATAAGTCACACCTGTATGTGGTCTGCGAGTACAAATACGCGGATTTCGAGCCCGGATACTGGTCATACTGGTCGGGGACGCAGTCGGAGACCGGACCCGATTGGGCGAAGCTCATGGTCTGGTTCTCCGGGACCTACGAGATCATGAGCGACCTTACCACGATCCGGGTCTCGCTGGACGAGCCGTTCATGGGGATCGTGACCTCGGACAAGCCCGTGCCCGAGTACGAAGATTCCCTCATTCAGGACTACATCTGTGTTGCCCTGATGATCCCTCAAATCCAGTCCAGTCAGCCGTTGATCGATCATGAGAAGGTACCCGCCTCCACAGTCGTCGGTCCGACCTGTATCGGCATGACGGCCGAGCTGACCTGCGACATGGACAACGACCGCCTTCTTCGTGCTTCCGTCCGTGAGGGCATGCTGTACAGCAGCAGTCCCGATCCGTCCTGCGGAGACGACTACTACCTTGTGACCTACGATGTCACCGTCAATACCGTGACCAAGGGCCGCTATTTGGGCGACGGTTCTCCGATCTACTATATCATTACCGACCTCGACTCGGAAAACCGGGCGGTACATTCCGCAACGATGGATGCCGCTGACCGCCCGACCAGCGAATTCTGGTGGAACGAACGCGGGAATCTTCTGAAGGAAGAGCATTCCGATATGGGGCGGTTGACAGAACGTACCGTCTATGAATACTATGACAACGACGTGCTCAAAACGTACCATACCGTCTCGCCTCAGCCTGACTACGATTGCGTCAGAGAGTTTTACGAATCCGGCAATCTCAGGTACACCATCGAGACCACCGAAGGCGTCCGGATCTTTGAAGTCAGGTATGACGAGGACGGGAATGAAACGTACCGGTATGTATGCTACCTGAAGGACGATATGAACGTGTCGGTCGAGTATGCGTATGACGAGGGACTGTACACGGAAAACAGTTCGTCGCCCGACTTCTCACGGATCGAGTCGAAAACCTGCATACTGTACCCGGACGGGATTATCGGCCCGTGCCTGCACTCTCTTACCGTCAGGCCGGGCTACACCTCGGAGATCCGGTACGACGAGACCGGCCGATATCCGGTCTACGAATACCTGCTGAGGGACAACATCGTGACCGAAACCGAGTACCTCATGCTTGACGACGGCAGCCGGATCACCTTGAAAAAGACGGTTTTCCGCGACGGCGTGCTTTTGTCGCTCGAGGAGACCGATCCCGAGACCCGCAGCTGGCAGTTTATCAGATATAACCCGGACGGCAGTGTCGCGTCCCGGGAATATCTGAACTATACCTATTATGAGGACGGGACTGTCAAAACCTATGAAAGTTTTGCACTCGACACCTACAATCTGAACGAATTCTATCCGAGCGGTCGGAAGAAACGCTACTATTCACAGTCGCCGAACGGAGTTTCATGGAGCGAGGAATGGGACGAAAACGGCAAAACGATCAGGAGGAGCGCACGCTACCTGTCGTCGGACGGCTCCAGCGTTGAAACTATCTATGACATCGTGGCATGCACGGAAACAGAACGTGATTACAACGCCGCGGGAACCTGTCTCAGGATCGTTGAAAAGTACTATGACGCGTCATGGAACCTGATAAAGGAAATAACCACCGAATTCGATCCGGACGGCACCCTGCTCGTCCATACCGAAAAACTTACGAACGGGAATACGATGCGCTTTTCTCTGATCACAAATCTCAGCATCTGCGAACTATACGGGCCGGTCTATCAGTTCAGAGAAACCGACACGAACGGCAAGCCCGTCCGTGAGTCCTTTTACCTCGAACTTGAAAAGATACATCTTTTATCGGATTCCGTGTACTATCCGACCGGCGGAAGGCTGGAATGCACGTATGATCTCAACGGAACGCTCACTTTCCGGGATCAATGGACAGGCCTCGGATATGAACGCACCTACGAGAAGTATACCGACGGCGTGCTGAGAACGATCTCTTCCTATGACAAGAACGGATACCAAACCGTTTATCGAAATTATGACGAAAACGGAGTCCTCATGTATGGATATCTGCGTACGTACTACGAATCCGGAAAAATGAAGACAGAAAAGGAAACCAGAAAATACGAAAAGGAAACGGTCATTGACGGTGTTACGTACACCGAAACAGAAACTATTGTCGTGGATATTGTGTACTACGAAAACGGTTATAAATGCCGGTACAACTCATACCTCGGAGAAGACCACGTTCCGGTTGAACACGTCGATTTTAATCCGGACGAAACGGTTGCAAAGAGATGGAACCATACGGAGGGCACACAGGAATATACATATAATGAGAATGGTCAGGTAACGTATATCATTTTCCGCGATTCCGGCGGCGCCGTCACTTCTGAAACCATGAATACCTACGATGCACAGGGTATGCTGTCTCTCCACATCGTAAACCGCTTTGCCGACAGATCGCTGCCTGACACCGATGAGCCTCCGGTACGCATGATCGAAGAGGAGATCATCGAGGTCTATGATCCGGCGGGCACCCTGCAATCGAAAACCGAAAAGAAATATGCCGTTGCCGACAAAATGCAATCGTCCGATCTGCTCGACGAGGAGCCCTTCATCTCTGATGCGTATCAGGGTGATCTGCCTCATGAATTGATACTCTACGTCAGTTATTCACAGGTCTTCTCTTACGATTCCCGAGGAAATATGACGTCGAGAACAGAGACCTATAAATCGTCCGAACATAAAAGCGTGTATTCCTATGATAGGAATAATATCCGGATAGGTATCGTTTTCGACAGCTACGGAGACGGCAATCTGCTCGGTCATAGTATCACCGGAGCCGACAATTCAACAGAGTATTGGGGTTATTATGCGTCCGGTGCTCTCAACAGTCATTATTTGCTCCGACCCGATAACAGCCTGGCATTTATGTATGAATACTATGAAAGCGGCAGTCTGAAAATGAAGGACGAACCCGACGAAGAGGGACACATGATCCATACCGAATACTATGAAAACGGCATCGTGAAATGAAGTATGGACCCGACGGAGCGGGGCACATGATCATTACCGGATACGATGAAAACGGCACAAACAAAAATGAGGAGCTGCCGCAGGTTCACAAGTACTGTGAATCTGCGGCAGCTCCTTTTCGGGTCCTTGATAAAGCCGCTCAAAAGCCGCATCCCGGCCGGTCTTGATCGGACCTGCCGGATCAATCAGCGGTCCCATGAACGTGCTTCAATGCAGGATATCCTCATCCACCGACAGAAGCCGCGACGTCCTTGACGGAGTCGGCGTAGAAGTATCGGCACAGGAGCACGCGCCGCTCCGTCTCTGGCAAAGTACGCAGGAACGCGTCCAGCGCCGCGGACAGACCGTCGTCCTTATCGGGCAGGGCATTGACGGCTTGGTGGCCACCGTGCAGGGCAGCCTGTCGCCCGACCCGTACAGCCGCATCCTGTCCCCACCTTTTCGGGCATCACCGAATATTCGTACAATGTTAACATTTTGTTCTTTTTTTAGAATTGACACCCCCCTCTGTTTGTGCTATCCTTCTTATATCTGCCTTTTGATGAAACAGGAAGGGCAGAAGCGGAGATAGCGGACTGATCACAAACAGGAGGATAGTAACA
The DNA here is from genome assembly GCA_024404505.1 of Clostridia bacterium. Taxonomy (GTDB): domain Bacteria; phylum Bacillota; class Clostridia; order Oscillospirales; family CAG-272; genus CAMEON01. Next base: position 161 of record JAKSPU010000074.1, on the reverse strand, counting down.
TGAAAAACTCGGTTATGAAAAGAATCGGCTCAAGTGTTATTCGGAGTCTTGTATTATTCATAGTGTTTGGTCTGCTTGCCCTTGTTTCTCGTTTGATCTTTAACGGCAATTTGTTTGACGATGAAATGCTTTCGGAAAAAAACGTCAGCATCTTTCATACC
>JAKSPU010000073.1 GCA_024404505.1 Clostridia bacterium | reverse complement strand
CGCGCATATTGCCGGAGGCGATCTCGTCGATCAGCATGACCTTGCCGTCCTTGTCGTAGCCGAACTCGAACTTGATATCGTACAGCACGAGGCCCTTTTCCTTGAGGTCGTCAGCGACGATCTGCGTGATCTGCTGGGTCATGGCCTTGATGTCGTCGTACTGCTCGGCTGTCATCACGCCGAGGTCGATGAGGCCGTCCTTGGTGACCAGCGGGTCGCCCTTGGCGTCGTTCTTGAAGGTCATCTCAACGTAAGCGGGAAGGTCGGCGCCCTCCTCGATGTAATCGCTGTACCGGCGGTAGAAGGAGCCGACGGCCTTGTGACGGCAGATGACCTCAAGGCCCTTGCCGAAGACCTTGGCAGGCAGGACCTCCATGGTGGTGTTTGCGAGGTCGGCGTCGACGTAGTGGGTCTTGATGCCGGCAGCGTTGACCTTCTCGAAGAAGTAGATGGACATCCGCAGGTTGACGTCGCCGACGCCCTCGATGGTCAGGCCGACGGAGTTTTCACCGGGATCGAACACACCGTCCTTGCCGGTGCAGTCATCCTTGAACTTGAGCAGATAGTTCCCGTTGTCGAGTGCGAAGACGTCCTTGGTTTTTCCGGTGTACACGAGTTTCATGGAAAAAATCTCCTTGTATAAAATATTTTTTAGAATTGGGGATCAGGGGAAGGGGATCAGACGTTGAGCTGGGCGGCGACAGCCGCGTCCTTCTCAAGCACCTTGCGCGCATCGGACGCACGCTTCGCGTCGAGCGCAGCGGCAAGCTCCGCGTCGCTGACGGCGAGGATCTGTGCGGCAAGCAAAGCGGCATTGGCACCTCCGTTGATCGCAACAGTCGCTACGGGAATGCCGGTGGGCATCTGGACTGTGGACAGAAGGGCGTCAATGCCGTCTAAATTGGTAGATTTACAGGGTATGCCGATAACGGGCAGGGTAGTGTTGGCCGCAAGGGCGCCGGCCAGGTGTGCAGCCATACCGGCCGCGGCGATGATCGCGCCGAAGCCTGCTTCTCTGGCGTTCCGTGCGAAGTCGCGCGCTTCGTCGGGCGTTCTGTGCGCAGAGTAGACGTGTACCTCGCAGGGGATGACGAGGGTGCGCAGAGTATCGACTGCCTTCTGAACGATCGGCAGATCGCTGTCGCTGCCCATGATGATTCCGACTTTTTTCATAGGTTTTTCCTCCTTTTTGGAAAAAACAAAAAAGAGCGCACTTAACCTTGGAAGGTCCCAGTGTGCCCAGACGGTCGGCGTATAGGTTCTTTGCTCCTCCGCAGTGCTCTGCGATGATCCGTCAGTCACAAAGAATCTCCGTTTTTGTGCTCTTATTATAACAGACCCCGGCGGAAAAGTCAAGCGGAAAATGCCCGTTCCGGCGGATTTCTCCCTTTTGCCTTGAAAACAGACCGGTGGCGGGTCCGTTATGTCAAGTTTCACAAAGGCTGCGGGACGCGCTGCCGGTCAGCGCGGATCCCGGCTTGACAAGGCGCACGATCCGTGGTATAATCAAGATGACCTGTACAAACATTTGCACAGGGAGCGTGCTATAATACTCATATAAGATTCGTTACAAACGGAAAGGAGCGACCGCCATGACACCGAAAGCCACACCGCTGTGTCTTCTGCGCATTCTGGAGGAGTATACCGACAGCAACCATATCCTTTCGCGCAGCGAGCTGGAGAATCTGCTGTGCAGTATGTACGATATCAAGCCGGACCGCCGCACGGTGTACAGCACCGTCGAACTGCTCAATCACCTCGGATACGATATTTCCGACTACAAGCAGAACGGTAAGGGATACTACCTCCGCGAGCGGGTGCTGGAGCCGACGGAGGTGCATCTTCTGTCGGATGCCGTCTGCGCCCTGCCGTTCATATCGGAGGACCAGACCAAGCGTCTGATCGATAAGCTCCAGAAGATGGTCAGCACGCACGAGCGCCGTCACATCCGTAACCTGTCGATAGACCGCTCCGGCTGCAAGACCGTCAACAAGACCGTGTTCTTCAACATCGAGATGCTGGACGAGGCCATCGAGAAGAGGGTGCAGGTCACCTTCGACTACTGCAGCTACGGCCCTGACAAGCAGCTGCACAGCCGCCGGGACCGACCGTACACCGTCAGTCCGTACCGGCTGGTATATAATAACGAGCATTACTACCTGATCTGCCTGACCGAGGGCAAAACGAATCCGGGTATGTACCGCCTCGACCGGATCCGCAATATCGCGCTGACCGATCAGCCGCGCGAGGATCCCTCCCCGGATTTCTCCGCGGAGAGCCTCGTGCATGACGCCGTGTACGCCTTCGTCGGGGAAGCCCGGCCCGTGACGCTGCGGATCGACCGCGGCGTGCTGGGGGACGTGATCGACAAGTTCGGCACGGACATCATCGTGGGTGAGGAGTCGGACGGGGATAAGCTGCTGGTCACGCTGCACGTTTCCGTCAAGGGACTCCGGTATTGGGCCCTGCAGTATCTGGAGCACGTTGAGGTCCTGACGCCGGCTTCCCTGCGTGAGGAGGTCATTTCGACGCTGAAGCACAATCCGTATACGGCGGAATAACGGCAAAAGGGAGCGGAGCATCCGCTCCCTTCCGGCACCGTACCCCGGTGCCGTACCTTTCGCTGCCTGCTTTTCCGATTTCCGGTATCTTTCTTTGCAGTACCTCAAAAAAGCCCTTGCAAAAGCGCGGATACTATGTTATAATGGTCAATGTAAAAAATGATAACCGGGGGTACAGCCATGTCTGCCCATTGCCGAAAGCATCTGCCCATCCTTCTTGCCGTCTTGTTGGCAGCGGCCTTTTTGTGTACCGCCTGCTCGTCGCCCGCCGTGTCCTTCAAGCCGGGACAGCGGACGGAAACGCAGGATACCAAGCAATACATCAATGAATCGCTCGGTCTGTCCTTTACGCTGCCCGAGGGCTGGCGCTTCTACACCGACACCGAGCTGCAGAACCTCATGAGCATCTCAAGCGGAGCGATCGGGGATCCCGGTCTGCTTGAGGACGCCGGATCCGGGACGCTGTACGAATTCATCGCCGCCCATACCGGGATCGGCGATATGATCACCGTCACCGCCGATTACGGGAATGCCGGTATGTCGCTCGAGCGCTATATCAAGGTGTACCGCAAGACGCTGACCAACCAGTTGACAAACGCGACTTGCACGGTCGCGGAGACGACCGAGATGGTCAAAATCGGGCAGGAGATATGGACGTACCTGACCGCGGACATGACGGTCATGGGCATCAGCACGACGCAGTACGCCTTCTTCCTTAAGTGCGACGAAGCCATCGTGACGATCACCGTTTCCGACGTGAGCGGGGAGACGGCTTCCTTCTACGAGGGATTGTTCACACGCATGATTCCCGGACAGAACGCGGGGTGAAACACCTGTTAACATGATCTTCACGGTATTCTCATCCTGAAATACCGCGCCTGCGGGTGCGGGGGATATCTTTATATCCCAACAAAACACCAAAAGCACCGGCGCCCAAGGGCGCCGGTGCTTTTGGTGATGCGGCAGATCAATCGATATCGTCGGGCTTGTCCTCGAGCACGAGGTCGAAGTCGCCGAGCTTGTTGACCTTGAAGCCGTTCTTCTTGTACTCCTCGTAGTCGAAGGCTTCCAGCTCGTCGATGGCGAGCTTGTGGAACTCGTAGAAGTTGTGCCACCACTCGTAGCCGGAGCCGAGAGAAGCACCGAGGTAAGCGTCTGCGATGTCGCAGCCCATCTTGGGAGCTACGTAGAACGCACCCATCGCCAGCACGTTGACACCGTTGCCGGTGATGGCGCGGAGAGCAGCGGGAACGGACTCGACAACGCCTGCATGGACGTGCGGGCACTTGGAGGCGGCGATATGGATGCCCATACCGGTGCCGCAGAAGATCAGCGCGCGCTCGAATTCGCCCTCGGCGATCATGGAGCCGACGCGGAGACCGACACGGTGGAACATAAGATCGGTATCGTTGGGATCGGAGTCAGCCTTGACGCCGACGTCGGTGATGGTCCAGCCCTTGCTTCTGAGGTGTTCGCAGACAGCCTCCTTGAGCGGGAAACCGGCGAAATCAGCGCCGACGAGCAGTTGTTTATCTTTGATGGTTTTCATGGTGCAGCACTCCTTTTTCAGAATTTTGATAGTATCATTGTACCTTATATTTGAATCAAAGTCAATAGGGTTTTACGATTTTTGTGCAGTTTTTCCTCCGGCGGGCATCACGGCATACCGCGGTCACCGGCTGAACGGTGTTACCTCGTTTTGCAGCCGCAATCACGGCAGGCGGTCAGAAACGTCCCGGACAGCATCAGGAGGGCAAGCGAAAGACAGAAAAGGCGGTGTTTCATGGTCGTGTATCTCCTCTCAGTGATTGAATTTGCGATTGATGACCACGGTCTCGACCCCGAGCAGCCGTCCGATCTTTTCGATCACGGCAGCCTTGTGCCCCACGCCGAGCGCGAAATGATGAGTCGGCCCCTCCATACACCACGCCTTGACGAACTCACGAGTCGACGGCGGGAAGAAACCGCGGGTGTTGGTGTTGCCGGTCGGGGGGATATCGCCCTTCCCGGAGTATCCCTCCCCGATGACGAATTTGTAGGCGCCGTCCCGCTTCTGCGTGATGCCCAGCATGGTGATCGGCCCCTCACGCAGCTTGAACTCGACAGACGCGCCGCAGCCCGGCTTGCCGTGGTACTTCTTCAGCGAGCGCAGGATCGGCCTGCCTTCGGCAACGCGGAGATGATGCGGCCCGTCGTGACCCACGAGGATATAATCTCCGTCAAAGTCGAACGGGTGCAGCTCGGCAAAGCTGCCGCCGATATCCAGCCGGTCCATGATCAGCATGGCGACGCAGGTCTTGACGTCGAACTCGCCGCACATCGGGAAGCCCTGTGCGTTCAGGATGGAGTTGCCCACGATCAGCGAGGACGCGACCCGGCGCTGAAGCGACCCCTCGGTGCCCTCATAGTAGTACGCAAGCCCGTCGAGATGCTTCTCCTCGATCAGCCTGTCCAGCGCACAGGCGTTGCGGGCAGCCTCGTACAGGTCGCGGTCGGTCAGTTTTGACGTGACCGGATCCTGCTTCGGCTCCGGAATGTCGAACTCCGCGCGGATCAGGGCCGTCTTTTCGGCGATCTCCGATCCTGTCACCTTTTCGTACTGCTCGCACAGATTGTCGATCTCCAGAAGGGGAACGTGTATGCCGAACGTCCCGGCCAGCGCTGCGGGATCGGTGTGCATATCGTACATGGCCTCCATGACGTGTCCCATGAGCCCGATGCGCGCGCCGCGCAGATCGTGCAGCACCTTGGCTATGTCACACCACTCCGCGATCTCGGAGAGCGGCTGCGGGTCGTCTGTCAGCGTCCCGATGATGACGTCGGGGACGGTCTTCCCCATGCGCTCGGCGGCGCACATGAACTCCGGGACGGAGCAGACGTTGTCGTTCTGCAGCTGCATGAAGGTATCGGCCTTGGTGTAATCAAGGCGGCGCAGCGGCTGGAGCGCGACCAGAACCACCGGCGCCGTCACGTTCCGGATGATCGGCGTGAAGGTCGAGGAGGTGGCGTACGTCACCATATCGCAGAAGATGAGATCGGGGCAGAGACTGTTCAGCCGGTCGGCGGCGGAAAACGCCTTCTCACTCGAGTCGATCATGCCGAGGTCGGTCAGCTCGACCCCGTTAGCGCGGATCAAATTCCCCACCTCGGCGTGGTTGACGAGCAGAGAATCGAGCAGACCGTCAAACTGCCCCCAATAGGCGGCGTGACCCACGGCAAAGAAGCCGACGCGGGCCGTGCGGGGACGCTTTCTTTCTATCATAAATGCCTCCTGTGCAGGGAAATTTTGCTTTCTGAAAACTATTATACCACACCCGGCTGATTCTGTAAAGGGCAAAGGTCAAAAAAAGACAGAGCCGCTGTGAGCCGGGCGGTACTGCATCGCCGGAAGCCCCATAAGAACTTCTGCCCCCACCCCCTGTCCCCCGCCCGCCGGGCGGGGGAATATCTTTTATTATAGCAGAGGGAAGGGTCCCGCGTAGGCGTTTCCGATAACGTCATCGCCCTCAATGGCACCTACCTGTCTCTTTCAGCGTACACTAAGCCCTGGTTAATCATTGACCCTGTATAAAAGTTCTTGAGATTCCTAAGGACTTCTTTCAAGAAGTCCTTAGGCGGGGTGTGGGGCAGAGCCCCACATATACATAAAAAAGGAGTGCCTCCGTTCGGAAGCACTCCCTGAAGATGAACGCGGATCAATACATACCGCCCATGCCGCCGCCCATACCGGCGCCTGCGGCAGCGGGATCGGCCTTAGGCTCGGGCTTGTCGGCGACCACGGACTCGGTGGTCAGGATAACGGACGCGATGGAGGCGGCGTTCTGCAGAGCGGAACGGGTCACCTTGGTGGGATCGACGATGCCGGCAGACATCATATCGCAGTAGACCTCGTTGTAAGCGTCGAAGCCGTAGCCGAGCTTGCCGGAGGACATGATGCTGTTGACGACCACACCGCCGTCGAAGCCTGCGTTGGCAGCGATCTGACGGACGGGCTCCTCAAGGGCCTTGAGAACGATCTTGACGCCGGTCTTCTCATCGCCGTCAACGGTCTCCAGCACCTTCTTCACGTCCTCGATGACGTTCAGGTAAGCGGTGCCGCCGCCGGCCACAATGCCTTCCTCAACGGCGGCCTTGGTCGCGTTGAGCGCGTCCTCGATGCGGAGCTTCTTTTCCTTCATCTCGACCTCGGTAGCGGCGCCGACCTTGATGACAGCCACACCGCCGGCCAGCTTGGCCAGACGCTCCTGCAGCTTCTCACGGTCGAAGTCGGACGTGGTGGTCTCGATGGCAGCGCGGATCTGGGACACGCGCGCCTTGATCTCATCGGAGTCGCCGGCACCGCCGACGATGATGGTGTTCTCCTTGGTGATCTTGACCTGACGGGCCTGACCCAGCTGGGCGATCTCAACGTCCTTCAGCTCAAGACCCAGCTCGGAGGAGATGACCTCGCCGCCGGTCAGGATGGCGATGTCGCGCAGCATTTCCTTGCGGCGGTCGCCGAAGCCGGGCGCCTTGACAGCCACGCAGGTGAACGTGCCGCGCAGCTTGTTCAGCACGAGAGTCGTCAGGGCCTCGCCCTCGACGTCCTCGGCGATGATGACCAGCTTCTTGCCGGACTGGACGAGCTGCTCGAGCAGAGGCAGGATCTCCTGAATGTTGGAGATCTTCTTGTCGGTGATCAGCAGGAGCGCGTCGTCGATGACGGCTTCCATCTTGTCGGCGTCGGTGACCATGTAGGGGGACAGGTAACCGCGGTCGAACTGCATACCCTCGACGACCTCGGAGTAGGTCTCGGCGGTCTTGGACTCCTCAACGGTGATGACGCCGTCGGAGGAGACCTTCTCCATGGCATCGGTGATCAGCTGGCCGATGACCTCGTCGCCGGCGGAGATGGTGCCGACGCGGGCGATATCCTCCTTGCCGTTGACCTTCTTGGAGTTGGCAATGAGGGAGGCGACGGCAGCGTCGACAGCCTTCTTCATGCCCTTGCGCAGCACCATGGGGTTGGCGCCGGCGGTCACGTTCTTCATGCCCTCGCGGACGAACGCCTGTGCGAGCAGGGTAGCGGTGGTGGTGCCGTCACCGGCGGCATCGTTGGTCTTGGTGGCGACCTCCTTGACGAGGGACGCGCCCATGTTCTCGGCCTCGTCCTCCAGCTCGATCTCCTTGGCGATGGTCACACCGTCGTTGGTGATCAGGGGAGCGCCGTACTTCTTGTCGAGAACGACGTTGCGGCCCTTAGGACCGAGCGTGATCTTGACCGTATTTGCGAGCTTATCCACGCCGCGCACAAGTGCGTCGCGTGCTTCGATTCCGTACAGAATATCCTTTGCCATGACAGATTACCTCCGATAGTATATTGATCAGTCCACGACGGCGAGAATGTCGTCCTCGGACAGAATGGTGTACTCCACGCCCTCGAGCTTGACGGCGGTGCCTGCGTACTTGCTGGCGATGACTCTGTCGCCGACCTTGACGGTCATGGGAGCCAGCGCGCCGTTGTCGGTGACCTTGCCGGGACCGATGGCGATCACGACGGCGACCTGCGGCTTTTCCTGCGCGGAAGCGGTCAGGATCAGACCGCCCTTGGTCTTTTCCTCAGCTTCCTCAAACCTGATGACGACACGGTTGGATAAGGGATTGAGCTTCATAACGATTTCCTCCTTAACAGATAAGATCTTCGGTTGATTTATCGATCGCTGCCGCGGACCTTGCGGATCCGGGCATTCGGATACGGGTCCTGTCGAATTAGCACTCAAACGCCATGAGTGCCAACCGACAGGACATATTTTACACCAAAAAGAAAAAATGTCAAGTGATTTGCCTCAATATTCACATATTGTTAACATATCTCCGCATACCCTGCGGGGAGGTGGCATAGGCTGAAACGACTTGACCGAAAAACAAAACGGAAAAGGGGGAGCGGATGTGAGTGTCCTGACGGGCGCGGCGGCGCTGTTTTTGTTCGGCACGGGAGTTTTTTACATTGTTTATCTCCGCGGCACGGGCCTTTTCCGCCCGGCTGCCTGCGTGCGTGCGCTGCGGACACCGGGACGGGCAGCCGGAAAAAGCCGGTCGATCCCGCCGCTGTCCGGGCTGCTCATGGCGCTGGCGGGAACGCTCGGCGTCGGCAATATCGTCGGGGTCGCGTCGGCGCTCCGCCTCGGCGGACCGGGCTCAGTGTTCTGGATGATCGTCAGCGGTCTGACGGTATCGGTGCTGAAATATGCCGAGATCGTGCTGGCGGTCCGCCACCGGCGGACCGCGCCGGACGGGCACCGCTTCGGCGGCGCACCCTACTACATCGGCGACCTGACGGCGTCGCGCGGCCATGAGCGCGCGGGACGCGCGCTCGGTCTTGCCTTTGCGGCCCTCTGCCTTGTCAACGCGCTGACCATGGGCTCCGTCCTCCAGATCAATGCCGCCGCCGGCGCGATGCGGGGCGCGTTCGGCGTGCCGCCGCTCGCCACGGGCATCACCGTCGCGGCGGTGACGGCCGTCCTTCTGGCCGGAGGGAGCCGCCGCATCGCATCGCTGACGGAAAAGCTGGTCCCGCTGATGACGGGCGTGTTCCTCGTCCTGTGTGCAGCCGTCCTCATCCTGCGCCGCGACCGGCTGCCGGCGGCAGCCGCGTCCGTGCTGCGGGAGGCGTTCAGCCTCCGCAGCGCGGGGGCCGGTGCTTTCGGCTTCGCCTGCATCCGTGCCATGAGGATCGGGACGGTCCGCGGACTTGTGTCCAACGAAGCGGGCAGCGGCACCGCGCCGATGGCCCACGCCGCCGCCGACACCGACAGCCCTGCCGCGCAGGGCCTGCTCGGCGTGGCCGAGGTGCTGGTGGACACCGTCCTGCTGTGCACGGTCACGGCCTTCGTCATCCTCGTGAGCGACAGCGGATGGACGGCCTTCGGGGACGACGGCGCGAACTGCGCCCGCTGCGCGTTCACGTCCGTGCTGGGAGCGTGGGCAGGCGGCGCCTTTGCCGTCTGCGTCCTGCTGTTCGCCGCCGCGACTGTGTTCTGCTGGGCGCACTACGGGCGCACCTGCGCCGATTACGTGATCATGACGATCCGTCCGGGGATAAGTCCGAAAGGGCAGGGGATCGTCCGGCTCGCATATGCCGTCCTTGCGTGCGCTTCGCTCGTCCTCGGCTCGACCGCCGCCCCCGGACTTTGCTGGACGCTCGCGGACGGTGCTGTCTGCCTCATGACGATGCTGAACCTCTGCTTCCTCCTTATCGGGCGGCGGGAGGTAAAAGAGGAAACGGGGCGGTTGTTCAAGGGCGCCCTTCGGGACCGTCCGGACGGCACGCTTTATTGACGAATATGAACGCTGATTCTCTTTTGCCGATTTTTCATCAGCCGGATCCGGCTATTTCCGTCAGATTTTCACTTGACAGCCGGCTGCGATGAGTGTATAATATATACTTAATTGTTTAACGAACTCTGATTGGATGCGGTCCGCGCCGCGGACGCGCATCGGAAAGGAAACTCCATGTTTTTCCGGCTGTTGAAAAGCGTCAGGGAGTATAAACGCCCTGCCGTCATCACCCTCTTACTCATGGTCGTCGAGGCGATGATCGAGACGGCGCTGCCCTACATCACCGCCACGTATCTGATCAACCGTATCCAGACGCAGGGCGAAAGCCTCGATCTTGTCCACGATATCCTGCCCGTCGGTCTTCTGATGGTCGGGCTGGCGCTGGTGTCGCTGTGCTGCGGCGGCATCGGCGGCTTTACCTGCGCCCGCGCGGCGTCGGGCTTTGCCAAGAATCTCCGCAACGACCTGTTCGCGAAGATCCAGTCCTTCACGTTCCTGAACATCGACAAGTTTTCCGCCTCCTCACTGGTCACCCGTATGACCACCGACGTCTACAACGTGCAGATGTCCTTCATGATGGCCATCCGCACCGCCGTCCGCAGCCCGCTCATGCTGATCTTCTCCGTCGCCATGGCCGCGTACATGGGCGGCTGGCTGGCGCTGACCTTTGCCGTCGTCATCCCGGTGCTGGGTATCGGGCTGTTTCTCGTCAGCCGCAAGGCCATGCCCGCGTTCCACCGCGTGTTCAAAAAATATGACCGCCTGAACGAGTCCATCGAGGAAAACGTCCGCGGTATGCGCGTGGTCAAGGGCTTCTCCCGTGAGGAGTACGAAAAGAAGAAGTTCGGACAAGCCTCCGGCGCGATCCGCGACGACTTTACCAAGGCCGAGCGCATCGTGGCGATCAACACGCCCCTCATGAACTTCTGTATGTACTTCAATATGATCTTCATCCTGCTGGCGGGTTCCTTCCTTGCCGTCCGCGGTCTTGAGCTGCGGAACATGGAGGCTGCCGGACAGACGCTGACCGCATTCCAGTCCACCGTCGCGGGCCTGAACATCAACATCGGTCACATCTCCGCCCTGCTGACCTACGGTATGTCCATCCTCATGTCGCTGATGATGCTCTCCATGATCTATGTGACCATCACGATCTCCGCCGAATCCATGCGCCGTATCGTCGAGGTGCTGGACGAGGTCCCCGACATGACCAATCCCCCGGAGCCTGTGTACGATATCCCCGACGGCTCCATCGACTTTGAGAACGTCAGCTTCAAGTACGCCTCCGAGGCCGAAAAGTTCTCGCTGGCGGACGTGGATCTGCATATCCCGTCCGGCGCGACCGTGGGCATCCTCGGCGGCACCGGCTCCTCCAAGACCACGCTGGTCCAGCTGATCCCGCGTCTCTACGACACGACCGAGGGCTGCGTGAAGGTCGGCGGACGCGACGTCCGCGAGTACGATATCACTGCACTTCGTGAGTCCGTGGCAATGGTGCTGCAGAAGAATCTGCTGTTCGCAGGTACCATCAAGGAAAACCTCCGCTGGGGCAACCCCGACGCCACCGATGAGGAGATCGTCGAGGCGTGCCGGCTCGCACAGGCGGACGAGTTCGTGCAGTCCTTCCCGGACAAGTACGATACCTATATCGAGCAGGGAGGCACCAACGTCTCCGGCGGTCAGAAGCAGCGTCTCTGCATCGCCAGAGCCCTGCTCAAGAAGCCGAAGATCCTGATCCTTGACGACTCCACCTCCGCCGTGGACACGAGGACCGACGCGCTGATCCGCGCGGGATTTGCTTCCTATATCCCCTCGACGACCAAGATCATCATCGCCCAGCGTGTCGCGTCGGTCGAGAACGCCGACATGATCCTTGTCATGGACAACGGCCGCATCCTCAACGCGGGCACACATGAGCAGCTCCTTGAGACCTCCCCGATCTACAGAGAGGTCTGGGAGCAGCAGACGAACGGAGGTGAGCAGCATGAGTGAGAAGGTCCATGAGGCGCTGAAGATGCCGGAAAAGACCCAGCCCAAGAAGATCGCGGTCCTCGGACGCGCGGTGAAGATGCTGTTCTCCTACTATCCCGTCCTCGTGCCGTTCGCCATCGCGGGCATCGTATTCTCCGCCCTCGTGGCGACGCTTCCCGCCATCTTCCTGCAGCAGGTGACGGATGCCATCGACAAGTGCCTCAACGCAGGCACGCCGTGGAGCGAGGCGCAGGGCATGATCGTGCCGAAGGTGCTGACGCTGCTCGGCTTCTATACACTCTCCATTATTGCCGTCACCGTGGAAACGCAGATGGCCGCCGTCATCACGCAGGGCTACCTGTGCAAGATGCGTCAGACCATGTTCGAGAAGATGCAGGATCTGCCGATCCGCTACTTTGATACGCATAAGCACGGCGACATCATGTCCTACTACACCAACGATATCGACACGCTGCGTCAGCTCGTCGGGCAGTCCCTGCCCACGCTGATCCGCTGCAGCATCATCGTCGTCAGCGTGTTCTTCATCATGCTGTATTACAGCATCTGGCTGACCGTGATCCTGTCCGTCGGTGTCGTGGCCATGGTCATCCTCTCCAAGGTGCTGGGCGGCGGTTCCGCCAAGTACTTCATCAAGCTCCAGCGCACCATCGGTATCCAGGAGGGATATGTGCAGGAGATGATGAACGGTCAGAAGGTCGTCAAGGTCTTCAACCACGAGAAGCAGAGCCTTGAGGGCTTCAAAAAGCTCAACGAGAATCTGTTCCAGGAATCCTACCGCGCCAACGCCTACGCGAATATGCTCGGCCCGATCATCATGAACATCGGCAATATCCTGTACGTCATCGTCGTGACGGTCGGCTGCTCGCTGCTGATCAACGGCGCCTACAACCTCAGCTTCAACGCGCTGTTCCATCCGGACGACCCCGAAGCGCAGCGGATGATGGTGTCCGTCGTCGTGACGTTCCTGTCCATGACCAAGCAGTTCACGGGCAACATCAATCAGGTATCCCAGCAGATCAACTCCATCGTCATGGCCATGGCCGGCGCACAGCGCGTCTTCGACCTCATGGACGAGGTCCCGGAGGCCGATGAAGGCTACGTCACGCTGGTCAACGCCGAGATCGACGAAAACGGAAACGTCACGGAGTCCGAACGCCGCACGGGTCAGTGGGCGTGGAAGCATCCGCACGGTGACGGTACGCTGACCTACACCCCCCTGCGCGGTGACGTCCGTCTGCTCGACGTCGACTTTGCCTACGTCGAGGGCAAGACCGTTCTGCACGACGTATCCGTGTACGCCGAGCCCGGTCAGAAGGTCGCGTTCGTCGGTGCGACGGGCGCGGGCAAGACCACGATCACCAACCTGATCAACCGCTTCTACGACATCGCGGACGGCAAGATCCGCTACGACGGCATCAACATCAACAAGATCCGCAAGTCCGATCTGCGCCGCTCGCTCGGCATCGTGCTGCAGGACACCAATCTGTTCACCGGCACGGTCATGGAGAATATCCGCTACGGCAATCTCGACGCGACGGACGAGATGTGCGTCAACGCCGCGAAGCTCGCCGGTGCGGACGATTTCATCACGCGTCTGCCCGGCGGCTACGGCTGCGAGCTGACCAACAACGGTG
>JAKSPU010000072.1 GCA_024404505.1 Clostridia bacterium | reverse complement strand
CGGGGATGCCGCGCCTGCGGGCGCGGTGAAGCGCGGCGCGTCTCCCGCTTCCCGCAGGATGAGGGTGCAGGGAGAAGGGAGCGGCGCAGCCGCTCCCTTCTCCCTGCTATCAAATAAAATATTCCCCCCGCCCGCCGGGCGGGGGGTCAGGGGGGTGGGGGAAAAAGGTTTAGCAGCACATCCGGCGATGACGCGCCGCCCGGCTCCCATGAAAAGCCATTTCATCGAAGTTCTTACGAAGAGAGGGGGCGCGGGGGAGGGGAACGCTTCTTTCAAGAAGCGTTCCCCTCCCCCGCATAATCACATAAAAACCCGAAAAATGATGAACAGGAATAATATCTCCTCCTTCCGGACACACTTTCGGTATCCTGTGTCCGGGAGGTCTTACCACATGATCACCATTCTGTTCCGCACCCTTGTCATTTACTTCTTCCTGATCCTCACCATGCGCTTCATGGGCAAGCGGCAGCTCGGCGAGCTGGAGGTGTCCGAGTTGGTCACGACGCTGCTTTTGTCCGAGGTAGCCTCGCTTCCCATCACGAATCAGGACATTCCGCTCGCCTACGCCCTGATCCCGATCCTGACGCTGATGTCGCTTGAGGTGCTGCTCTCCGGGCTGCTGCTGGAGGTCCCGTGGCTCAAGCGGCTGCTGTCCATCCGCCCGTCGATTCTGATCCGGCACGGGAAGCCCGATCCCGCAGCCATGAGAAGGAGCCGCATCTCCGCGGAGGAGCTGCTTTCACAGCTGCGGCTGAAGGACGTGACCGACCCCGGAACGGTAGAGTATGCGATCGAGGAACCGAACGGTCAGCTCTCCGTGGTGCTGAAGGCCGGTGAGAAGTCCGCCACGGCCCGGGACGTGGGCGCGATGCCGGCGGAGACCGGCATCATGCACCTGATCATCAGCGACGGGCAGGTCAACGAGCAGAACTTATCGCTGTCCGGTCACGACCGGCGATGGCTGGACGGGCTGCTGGCCTCTCACGGGCTGCGGATCGGAGACGTATTTCTCCTCTTGGCGGACGACGGGGGCAAGGTCCGCATCCTGCCCCGGAGTGCGTCGTGAGGGCCGTGATCGCCGCGGTCTGCGTGCTGCTTGCGGTAGTCTGTCTGACAGTCGGCAACGCCGTATGGATCCGGAACACGGTGGGCGACATCCGGTGCATGGCGGAGGCGCTGCCGGAGCAGCCGTCACCCGAGGCTGCCGAAGCCGCGTCCCGGCTGACGGACGAGCTTGAACGGCACGAGGCCGTCATGAGCCTGTCCGTCAGTTATACGCTGACCGATCGGGTGCGGGAGCTGACAGCCTCGCTCCGCGCGCACGCGCTGTCCGGCGACGCGGCCGGATACCGGTCGGACAAGGCCATGCTGCTGGCCGCCATCGACGATCTGGATCGGCTTGAGCGGCTGGATATACGGAATCTCATGTGACGGGGACGCGCATCGGCGAATGAACGCACCCTTTACGAGCCATACTGTTGCCGTAGACAGCCGGGCAGCGGCCCGGAGAAAGGCGGTTAGTTCAATGACCAAACCACAGATCATGAAATGCTGCGGGCGCGAGATCCTCGACTCCCGGGGCAATCCCACGGTGGAGGCGACGGTCGTCCTGACGGACGGGACCGTAGGCGTAGCCTCCGTCCCGTCCGGAGCTTCGACGGGCATATTTGAAGCGCACGAGCTGCGGGACGGGGACACCGGCCGCTACCGCGGCAAAGGCGTGCGCGAGGCGGTCAGCCGCGTCTGCGACATCATATCCCCGGCTTTGTCAGGGATGTACGCCTGCGAGCAGTACGATATCGACAGGATGCTCTGCCGTCTGGACGACACGGACGACAAGTCCAAGCTGGGTGCCAACGCGATCCTCGCGGTGTCGCTGGCGGCGGCGAGGGCTGCCGCGAATTGGTACAAGCTCCCGCTGTACCGTTACCTCGGCGGCACGGACACGCACCGGCTGCCGGTCCCGATGATGAACGTCCTCAACGGCGGCGCGCACGCCTCCAACGACATGGAGGTGCAGGAGTTCATGATCGTGCCGGTGGGAGCCGTCAGCTTCTGTCAGGCGATGCGCTGGGGGAGCGAGATCTACCACGCGCTCGGGGATCTGCTCCGTGCGGACGGACACGGCACCACGGTCGGCGACGAAGGCGGCTACGCGCCGGATCTCGGATCGGACGAGGAGGCGGTGCGGTATCTCGTAAAAGCGATACAGGCAGCCGGGCGGACGACGGATGAGGTGAAGATCGCGCTGGACGCGGCTGCCTCCGAATGGAAGGCAGAGGCCGGCGGTCCGGAGGACTACCGTTTCCCCAAGTCCGGGCAGCAGATCAGTGCGTCCGGTCTGATCGGCAGATGGGCGGAATGGGCGGAAAAGTATCCGCTGCTCTCCATCGAGGACGGTCTTGACCAGCAGGACTTCCGCAGCTGGTCGGACATGACGAAGCGTCTCGGCGGGCGTCTTTTGCTGGTTGGCGACGATCTGTTCGTGACCAACGCCGCCCGGCTGCGCGACGGCATCCGTGCGGGTGCCGGAAACGCCATCCTGATCAAGCCGAACCAGATCGGCACGCTGTCCGAGACGATGGCCGTCATCCGGCTGGCGCGGGAGTCCGGCTACCGCTTCATCCTCTCGCACCGCTCCGGTGAGACCGAGGACACCACCATCGCCGACCTCGCGGTCGCTGTGAACGCCCCGTTCATCAAAGCCGGCGCGCCCTGCCGCACCGACCGCGTGGCTAAATACAACCGCCTCCTGCGGATCGAGGCTTCTCTCGGCAGGGCGGAGTATGGGATGCAATAATTTGTATGGTATATGCGGGGCTCTGCCCCGCACCCCGAGGAGGCGTTCCCGGGGCTCTGCCCCGCACCCCGCCTGAAGGACGAAGTCCTTCAGGATCTCATGGACTTCTTGAAAGAAGTCCTTGAGAATCCCAAGAACTTTTTGGGCAACGAATAAACAGAAGTGGGGAAAAAAAGTTCAACAGAACATCCGGCGATGCGGAACCGAAGGGCCTCCGGCAACATAAGAAAAGGCCGTGCGCCAGAGCGCACGGCTTTTTCTTACGTTCCACGGAAAAGCGGATCACTTGCAGACGATCACGATGGTCTTGCCGTTTTCGATCTCCTGATTCTTGATGGAATCGAAGGTGTTGTTGCTGCCGGAATCCTCGTAGTAAGCGGACCAGTTGGAGCCGGTCACGGTTCCGATGGTGGTCAGCAGACCGTTGGAGTCAAAGGGCTGCGCGTTCTCGACGTCGAGGTTGACCTCGCACATCCATGCGATGATGCTGCCGAGCGTTGCGTCGGTACCGGTATAAGCCACGTCTTCCTCGTAGACCTTTTCGCTGCCGTTCTTGACGATGACCTTGACGTTCAACTCGACCTTCTCGGCCTCGGTCTCCTTCTCCTTGCCGCCGTTGTCGCACGCAACGAATGCCGCGCTCATCAGGCAGACAGCCAGAACCAGTGCCAGGATCTTAACGAATTTCATGATGTTCCTCCTTGAGTGGAATATTTTGACGGGGATATTATACTACACCGCCGGACAAAAGTCAACCGCTTTGAGAAAGAATTCACATTTTCACCAAAAATCCGCACCTCGTTCTGTGCAGGATGCCGTCCGGGTCCTGCTCTGCCTGTATCGTTTTCTATCGTGCGAGCAGCGTGAACAGCTGAAGGAAGAACAGGAACACGGTCCAGAACAGGTACAGCCCCACGGTCACGAGGCTGAGCCGGCTGACGCGCAGCCAGCAGAGTCCGCAGACAGCCGCACACCCCGCGGATACGCAGAGGCAGACGAGGGACAGCCACAGCAGCGAAGCCGAGAACAGCAGCGGGTACCACATGAGTGCCGGCATGACGGACAAAAGAAAGTACATCCCGCCGCGGAAGCGCCACGCGGACAACACCGGTCCGCCCGTCCGCCCGGTCAGCACGGTCCCTGCCGTACAGCCGAACAGGAAGAACGCCGTGAGCCACAAAAGGCCCATCAGCCACAGCGGCGGCAGGGTGTCCGCGCGGCCGAGCGAGTGGATCAGCGCCACGGGGCTGCCGGCCCACAGCCGCGTACCGGCGGCGGCAGCCGTCACCGCGATCCCGCCGATCCACGTGCCGGGGGTGAGGATGCGTCCGGGACGCAGCCGCCCGGATGCGAGGCTCTCTGCTTGTTCTGCCATAGGATACCCTCCTTCGGGGGCACTCCGGCCCCGCCCTACACGTTATGCGGGCGGAGGCTGTTCTATGACCGTCCCCTCGTGACCGCGGCACACGTCGTGCGGCTCTGTTCCGCGCACGAACCAGCCGTCGGTCAGCGTGTCCGCGTCGAGGCAGGCTCCGTCCGGGATCAGTCCCGTCGTGCGGCACACCGTCACGCGGACTATATCAGACGGCAGCGGGAAGGTGTTCTCTCCCCTGCCCCGCAGGCGGACGGCAGCCCGCATGACGTCGTTCCAGACGGTCAGGCAGGGATTCCCGCGGATGCCGTCGAGCGGTCTCGGGTACTCGTACCCCATCCAGACGCCGCAGAGCAGCTCCGGCGTATACCCGATAAACCAGCGGTCGCAGTTGTTCTGCGAGGTACCCGTTTTCCCGGCGCAGGGGATGCCCGTTTCCTGCGTGAAGGTCAGCGCGGAGGCGGTCCCCTCCGTGACCACCCGCTCCATCATCTTCGTCATGATCGCTGCCGTCTCCCGGGACAGCACGACCTCGCCTCCGACCGGGTTTTCCAGCAGTACGCGGCCCTCGCCGTTCGTGACCCGGCGGTAGGAAACGGGTGCGCGCCACACCCCGTTCAGGAAAACGGTATACGCCGCCGTCATCTCGCGCAGCGTGACGCCGGTCGTCTGCTGTCCGAGCGCCAGAGACGCGTCCGTCGCGTCACCCGCACCGCTGTCTGACGGCGGGCAGAGGCTCGTCACGTGCAGCGTATCGCGCAGGAACGCGAAGGACTCTTCCCTTCCCACCCTGTCCAACAGGCGGACGGATACGGTGTTGAGGGACAGCGCCAGCGCGTCCGCGGTTGTGACCTGCCCGCGATAAACGCCGTCCGCGTTGCGCGGCCACGGCTGTCCGCCGTCGGTGTTGACCGGCTCGTCGGCGAAGACGGTGTTCCAGCGGAGGATCCCCCGTTCTACGGCGGGTGCGAAGACGGACAGCGGCTTGATGACAGACCCCGCCGGGCGCCGCGTGTCCCACGCGAAGGACTGCACGCGGTCGGCGCTCTTTTCGCCGACCGCGCCTGCGGCGGCCAGCACCGCACCGGTATGCGGGTCGATCAGGATCAGCGCCGACTGCGGGCGTCCGTTTTTTCCGGCGGGGAAACGGGACTCGTCGCGGTAGCAGGCTTCGACGGCCTCCTGCAGGTCAACGTCCTCGCAGGTCTCGATACACAGGCCGCCGTTATACAGGGTGAGCGCCGCCTCCTCCCGCGTCATGCCGAGGCGGTCACTGAGGTCGCGCAGCACGTCGGATATGACGAGTTCGGCATACCACGACGCCGGCTCCGGCGTGCCGCCGGTCTCCCGCGCTCTGTCCGGCGGGCGGATGGTGATCTCCTCGCGGGCAGCCGTCAGCCGCTCCTCCTCCGTGATATACCCCTGCGTCTGCATGAGCGACAGGATCAGCTCCCGGCGGGCCCGGTTGTTGTCCGGATGTGTCACGGGGTCGTACCGGGCGGGGCTGTTGGTGATGGCAGCGAGGCAGGCACATTCCGCGAGCGACAGCTCGCCGGTCTGCTTGCCGAAGTAGTAGTCTGCCGCCGCGCCGACGCCGATGCAGCCGTTGGCGAGATTGATGACGTTGAGATAAGTCTCCATGATTTCCGTTTTATCCGCGTTTTTCTCCAGCGACAGTGCGCGGAAAAGCTCGGTGATCTTGCGGTCCGGCGTGCGCTCGTCCTCGCCGGTCAGGTTCTTGACGAGCTGCTGCGTGATCGTGGAGCCGCCGAAGGAGCGTCCCCGTCCCGACAGATAATTGGCAGCGGCGTGTGCGGTGCGGACGAGGTCAACGCCCTTATGGCGGTAAAAGCGCTTGTCCTCGACCGCGACAAAGGCGTCCACGAGGTAAGCGGGCAGCTCGCCGTACGTGACGCTGATACACCGCTTTTCGGGGCGTGACGGTGTGACGTAGACAAGCGTCATCTCCCCGGACGCGTCGGATGCGTACAATGCCGAGGGTGTGCCCGTGCAGCGGACCGCCGGCTCGGGCAGTGTGATCGTTCCCGCCTCCTCGGCCCGCCGGGACAGGTACACGCCCGCGCCTGCCGCTGCGGCTGACGCGGCAAGCAGGCAGACCGAAAGCAGGATGAGTATGATACGGATCAGACGGCGCACGTTCATTTCTCCCTCCGCGAAACAACTTTTCAATGATATTGTGCCTCGTCCCGTGCATAAATACTCCCGGAACGGGCATGATAAATAACAACATGAGGCCCATTTTCTGACGTCTTTGCGCCGGTCGGTCTCATTGAAAGCGGAAAGGATGGAAGAATCATGAGAAAATTGGTAAAGATCCTGATCGTGGGTGCGCTGGTGGTTTCGCTGGGCGGCTCCGCCGTAGCCGCGTCCGCCGTCGTGGCGGTCAACAACGCGCTGGAGGAGCTGCGGACCCGCAGTCTGAACGACAATCTGTCGCTGCGGAGCCGTATCAATCAATTGGAAAGCGTCGTTGCCGAGAAGCTCCCCGAGCTTGCGGACAGGGCGATGGAGGTCATCGCGCCCGCGGACGGCTCGCCGGAGGACGAGGATGAAGTAGTCGGCATGGACGAGGTGACGTCTCCCGCGCTGCACGCGGCAGCCGACGCGGACGACACCCCCGCGGAGGCGGGGTATCTCATCCGTGAGTACAACGGCATCATCGGCGTATTCGACGCCGACGGCTTGCTGCTTCGCACGGTGAACGTAGCAGTCTCCACGCTGCCCGCCTGCGACCGCGAGGCACTGGACGAGGGCATCACCGCCGCGACCTTTGAGGAAATGAACTCGATCGTGGACATGTATTATTGACTTGGGGAGATATGTGTCTCCCGCGTCCCGCGGGATGAGGGTGCAGGGAGAAGGGAGCGGCGCAGCCGCTCCCTTCTCCCTGCTATAAATATCGTATTCCCCCCGCCCGCCGGGCGGGGGGGCAGGGGGGGTGGGGGAAAAAGGAAAAATCGTACTTTCGCCGAGCCGCCATCGGCCGGGCTGCAACAGCAGGGTGCCGGGGTGCGGCCCCGGAAAATCCTTTTACACATTCCCCGCATATTGACATGACAACCGAAATCCTGTATAATACAGGCAGGATGCGAGGTGAATGACATGACGTTCAACAAAGAGATAACCGCGCTGCGCGTGTTTCTGAAACGGGAGCACGACCGCGTTACGGCTTCCGGCGGATGCTATACGGTAAGACAAGCCATCCGGGAGCTTGAACACGGTCTCTGTACGCTGACCGACCGCGGATTTGTGTCCGCCGACGGATTCCGGTCAGAGGTCCTGCGGATACTGTACGCGCACGACCCCGTGCATTTTCTCGTCAGGCCGAAGAACAAGTCCGAGGAGTTCCGGATCAGCAAAATCAGAAACGTCTTTGCGGCGCAGCTCGACCGCGTGCTTGCGGGAGAGATCGACGGTGATATGCCGGTGCTTCCCTACCGGCGCGTGCTGACCGGGGACGAAGCAAAAGAGGTACGGGAAAAGTTTACGTCGGTCTGGCACTATGACGGCAGCTATTGGTATCCGTTGTCGGACTGTCTGCCGGACGGCATGGGGGAGCACGCTTTCTATCTGCCGGAGGATCACGTGATGCCGCATTGGGACGCGCTCATGACCCTGCTCGGGCTGCCGGAGCGTCCGGTCTACAAGGCAAAGGAGTACGACCCCGACGGGCTGTTTTACGAGCTGACCGGGGAGATGACTTCGTGCGGGTTTACCGAATCGGCATACTCCGGCGCGGATTTTTCGTGGCTGATATACTTTTCTCACGAAGGGACCGTCTCCTTCGCCGGCAGCATTGCGGAAGCGGCAAAGGAGCTGCTGCGGGACGAGGCGGCGTACTTCAACAAATGGAACGACGACGAGCGTGAATTTGACGCGGAGCTGAACGATCTGCGCGTCACGCTGATGCGGACGGCGGAGCGGTACAACGACAAGGCCCTCCGGTATGCCGGGGAGCTGGACACCCGCCTCTGTACGCTGACCGACCTGTCTTTCCCTCCCGAGTTTTTCCGGGCAATTGTGAAAGATCTGCTGTCCGACTACGAAAAAAGCGTGCAGGGCAGCCTGCGGAATCAGGCCGAGGCGTACATGGTCAAAAGCATCACGAAAACGCTTCGGGATCGGGTCGATCTTCTGATCGACAGCGGAGCCGGCGCTGACGTGCCTCTGCTTCCCTACCGGCGTGTGATCCGGGGCCGGGACGCGGAGCGGGTGATCCGCCGTCTGCGTGACGATCTGTATCCCCTGATCGACCGGACGCTGGACGGCAGCGGTGACGGGCTTTACCTGATGACGGAATACGTCCTGCCCTATGCGGACGCGCTGTCCCGTCTGATGGGGCTGCCGGATCAGCCGGTATACAAGCGCGTCGAGTGCGACCCGCTCGTGGATTGGTGCGAGATGGTCGGGGCGCTCGTACCGGATTCCAAAGAGACCGCCTACGCCCCCGCGGACTATTCATGGCTGGTGCTGTTCTCGATGGAGGGCGTCGTTCATTTTGAGGGCACTATCGTCGGACAAGTGCGCGGGCTCCTGCGTGACGAGGCGGAACACTTCAACTTCATGGATAAGTAAAAAGCGTGCAGGGCAGCGCCCTGCACGTTCTTTTATGATCTGTCAGCCGCGGACAGCTCCCCGAAGGCCGACCGCAGGATGTCCTGCTCGCGGAACGGCACCATGCGGGTGCCGATCAGCTGGTACGTTTCGTGTCCCTTGCCTGCAAGCAAGATCAGGTCGCCTGGGCGCACAAGGCTGACCGCTCTGCGGATCGCTTCCTCCCGGTCGGGGATCAGAAGGCGCGGACAGCCGTCCGCCGGGAACGCCGCGTCTATCTCGCGGATGACGTTCATCGGGTCCTCGGGACCGGGGTTGTCGGACGTCAGGATGCAGAGATCGGCTCTGTGCGCGGCCGCCTCCGCCATGTCCTTCCGGCGCCCATAGGTGCGCCCGCCGACCGAACCGAACAGGCAGATCAGCCGCCCGGGACGGTACTCCCGCAGCGCGTCGAGGATCGACGCAAGGCTGACGCCGTTGTGCGCGTAGTCGATGACGAAGGTCACGCCGGGAAGCCTGTCCGACGTAACGGTCTGAAAACGACCCGGGACGACGACGCTCCCAAGGCTGTCCAGCGCCTCGTCCGCCCGGATGCCGAGTCCGTCGCAGCAGACTGCCAGCGCACCGAGCGCGTTTTCCACGTTGAAGCGGCCCGGCAGCGGCAGAAAGTGTGTGCCGAGCGGCGCCCCGCGGCGGAAGCAGTCAAAGCTGACGCCCGGCTGACCGTCCCTCCATGCCGGAGCGATGCCGTCGGCGCTCCATGCCGCCTCACGCACGGACGGACCGACACCGAAATAGAGGATCGGCGCGGTCACACCGCGCGTCATGTCATCCGTGTGCGGGTCGTTCGCCTGACACAGCATGAGGCTTGTCCCGTAGTCGGTGAACAGCGTGTGCTTGCACGCCATGTAGTGGTCAAAGTCGGGATGCTCCGCCCCGCCCACGTGGTCGGGCGAGAGGTTGGTGAACATCGTGATACCGAAGGTCAGCCCGCGGACACGGCCCTTCCACAGCCCCTGCGAGGACACCTCCATCACGCAGGTGCGGACGCCGCTGTCCAGCATATAGCGCAGGTAGCGGAAGATCTCCACGCTTTCGGGCGTGCTGTTGACGGTCGGGAAGTGCATCCCGGCAAACTCGATGCCGTTGGTGCCGACGTATCCCGTCGGACGCCCGGCGGCGTTGAGGACGGCGGCGGTCAGGAGGGCCGTCGTCGTTTTTCCCTTGGTGCCGGTGATGCCGATGAGCGTCATCTCCCGGTCGGGATGCTCGTAGAAGCAGGCAGAGGCGTCCGCCAGCGCCGTGCGGGCGTCGGGGACTATGATCTGCAGCGCGTCGTCGGGCAGGTCCAGCTCCCGCTCGACCACGAAGGCACGCGTCCCGTTCCGGTAGGCGGCGGGGGCGTACCGATGCCCGTCGGCCTGTGCGCCCGGCAGGCAGAAGAACAAGGAAGCGTCGCCCGCTTTGCGGGAATCACAGCAAAGAGCCGTGACACGGCGGTCTGCCATACGTCCGGCGGCGCGCGGATCGGCCGGACGGATCAGCCGGTACCCGTCCAGCGCGGGCAGCAGCTGTGAGATTTGCTTCATCATGTCAATTCACCTCGTTTCCGACGGGCAGCGGTCCCTGTGACCGGATCAGGGGTGCCAGCGGGTCCGTCATGCGTCCGTCCTCCCCGCAGGGCATCGGGAGCAGCACAAAGCGGTCCTCCAGCGCGGCGGCGTGGTCCGAGAGGAAGCGCTGCGCGTCGTCGGAGCAGGGGATCAGCGCGAGCAGCCCCGTCCGCAGGGAGCGGTCGGCGGCGAGATCGCGCAGCGCCTGCACTCTGAAATCGTCAGACAGCCCGCAGAGGTCGGTCCCCGCCCTCCGGGCGTACAGGAGAAGCGACAGCGACCGCCGCCGCCCGCACCACACGCCGACGACCCGGTGCCGCCGCCATATCATGCCGGCGGCCCTGCCCGCTTTTTTCGGATCCCCCAGCAGAATGGGGAACGCGGTATACATCAGCCACTTGGATTCCATGAGGGCTCCTCTCCCGGGCAAAGGCCCGTTTCTTCATCTGATCGTTATTATACCACCGATTGCGCCGTTTGTCACCCCCTTCGCAAGAAAAAATCGCAAAAAGGTCTTGCAAGCCGTCCCGGAAAGGAGTATAATGGAGCCGTTTACGCGGCGGCAGACGACGCACGCCGCGCGAAGGAGTGACAGACATGAAAAAAGAAACGATATACCGCCTGTTTTCGCGCATCCCCGTGCTGGATACGCCCCGTCTCATCCTGCGGGCGATGCGGGTGACCGACGCGCCGGATATGTTCGACTACGCCCGCCGCCCGGACGTTACGACCTACCTTCTGTGGACACCGCACGAGGATATCGGGCATACCCGCGAGTACCTGACCTATATCGGCCAGCGCTACCGCACGGGCGACTTCTTCGACTGGGCGATCGAGGACAGGGAGTCGGGGCACATGATCGGCACCTGCGGCTTCACGTCCTTCAACTATGAGGCGGACTCCGGCGAGATCGGGTACGTCCTGAATCCCGATTTTCAGGGACGCGGTCTTTGCACCGAGGCCGTCCTGCGCGTCATCCGCTTCGGCTTCGAGGACTTGCAGCTGCACCGTCTGGAGGCGCGCTTCATGCAGGGCAACGACAAGTCGTGCCGCCTGATGGAACGCGTCGGGATGCATTTCGAGGGCTGGTCGCGGGACGCGATGAAGGTCCGCGGGGTTTACCGCACCATCGGCACCTGCTCGATCCTTGCGCGGGAGTACGGGCAGAGAGAAGAATGAACAAAAGGGGCTGACCGTGGGGTCAGCCCCTTTTGATATAGTTTCTGAGCGGGGTGTGGGGCAGAGCCTCACACGTTTCCTACGTATCCGCAGCTTCCTTCCGCGTGAGCTTCTTCATCCACGTCCAGCGGTGGACATGGATGCACGCCGGGATGCACTTGAACACCTGATCGGCGTTGAGACAGCTGATCACGACGATCGGCGGCCACTTGAACACGAACGCCGCAAGGAAGGACAGCGGGATCACGATGCCCCATATGCTGATAAGATCGTCCTTCATCACGAATTCCGCGTCGCCGCCGCCCCGGATGATGCCTACGTTGGTGGGCATCTGATACGCCGTACCGAAGCCGGTCACGCACAGGACGAGGATGAAGTCGGATGCCATTTTGTATGTATCCGGCGTCAGCTTGTACAGCGAAAGGATGGGCAGTCTGAGAGCGAACAGGATGCCGCTCGTGCAGACGCCGATGCCGAGGAACATGAGCTGGAGCGTTTTGGCATACGACTTGATGCGGTCCATGCGTCCGCTGCCGATCGCTGTGCCGATCAGGATGGCTGCCGCGGAAGCAGCACCCACGATGGCGACCTTGACCGTCTGGTACAGCGTCGAGGCGACCGAGTTGGCCGCGATGGCGGAATCGTCCATGTGGCCGAGGATGGCGGTCTGGAGCGCCGTTGCCACACCGAACATGAGCGACGTGAGCAGGAACGGTCCGGACAGCTTCACGAAGTCGCGGACCAGCGTGCCGTTCGCCCGGACGGCGTCGGCGGGACGCCAGCGGAGCTTGCGGTCAAAGGCAAGGAGATACACCATGACGATGACAAGCTCGACGACGCGGGCGGCCAGCGTGGCGACAGCCGCGCCGGTGACGCCCCACGCGGGGAAGCCGAAATGACCTTCAATCAGGAGGTAATTCAGCGACACGTTGACAAGGAGCGTGGACAGCGACACGATGAAGCCGATACGGACGGTCTCGACCGAACGCAGGAGCGACAGGAAAACGGAGGTCAGCGCGAAGAACAGGTAGGACCACTTCATGATCCGGAGATACTCCACGCCGGCGGCGAGGATCTCTTCATCGTCGGTGAAGATGCGGACCATCGTCTCCGGGAAGAAGCAGCCCGCGGCAAACAGCAGGAGAGAAATGCCGCCGGAAAGCAGGAGCGCCCCCGGGAAGAAGCGCTTGATCGCCTTTGGCTGTTTTCCGCCCCAATACTGGCTGCCCAGCACGACGATGGCGTCTCCCATGCCGAGGAGCAGCTGGTAGAACACGAACTGGATCTGGTTGACGGCAGACACACCCGCCATGGCGGTCTCGCTGTACGCACCGATCATAACGTTGTCGGCGAGGTTGACGCCGAGCGTGATGACGTTATGCAGAACAAGCACGGCCCAGATCGAGAAAAAGCGACGGTAGAATTCCTTATCACGGACAAGCGGGATCCGGCTCACGTCAATACACCTCCCAGCGGCGGATAAGACCGCGCCGCACGGTCATATTTTGTCCCATATATTCAAAAAGCGAACCGCTTCCGGTTCGCTGATTGAATACAAAATTACTTGTACTTTCTCTTGCGTGCTGCCTCAGACTTCTTCTTACGCTTCACGCTGGGCTTCTCATAGCACTCACGCTTACGAAGCTCCACTAACGTACCCGAGCGGGCAACCTGACGCTTGAAACGCCGGAGCGCGCTGTCCAAGGATTCGCCTTCCTTGACCTTAACCTCTGCCACTGTTATCCCTCCCCTCGCATCAGCCGGGATAGTTGCCATCAAAATGATATTTGTGCCAACTCTTTGCCTATTATACCCTAAATCGGGGGAAATGTCAATAGAATTCCGCAAATTTGTGAAAATATTTTTGCGCTTATTTGTTTTTCCTCATGATTACCCGATCTTCAGCCCCCGTTTAACTGCGACCCTCACCCCCTCATCCTGCGGGGGGCGCGGAAGCGGAGGTGTCTAAAAAATGGCGGGCGCCCATGACGGCACCCACCAATCTCGTATGGCGTAAACCAAACCTTGGTCAATTATCACTTTTGAAAGTTCTTGGGATTCTCAAGGACTTCTTTCAAGAAGTCCTTGAGCGGGG
>JAKSPU010000071.1 GCA_024404505.1 Clostridia bacterium | reverse complement strand
CTTCTGACCGACCTTGAAGATCAGCTCGGAGAGGTCGAAGGACTCGACGTTGATGCCGTACCGCTGCAGCGTGACCTCATCGAAGCGGACGGTCTTGAAGGCGGTCGTGCGGGCGCCGATGCAGCCGAGGTTGAAGCGCTTCATGCCCTTGACCACGCGGCAGATCGCGGCGAAGTCGTCGAGGTTCTGTCGGAACGCGGGGGTCAGGGGATCGACGACGTGAGGCTTCATGACGGTGAAGGGGATGCGGTACTGATAGAACACGTCGGTGACGGAGAACTTGCCGCAGAAGGCGTCGCGGCGGTGCTTGAAGTCCATCTTGCCGATTTCGTCGGGGTACGCCTGCATGAGGATCGGGACACCCGCGTCCTGCAGAGCGGCGACGGCACCGTTCTCGTCGATGAAAATAGGCATACAGAGGATGACGCCGTCATACTCGCCCTCGTGGGACTTGAGCCAGTCGTGGTACAGACGGCCCTCGTCGCGGGTCTCGACGGCACCGTAGCGCGTGGCGTTCTCGTCCATGGCAAGGTACTCGTAGCCGGCGTCGGTGACGGCCTTGATCATGTCGGTGCGTGCGCCGGAGATCAGCTCGGCGGGCATGAAGCCGCGGTTTCCGAAGTAAAGTGCAAATTTCATGGGATGGTCCACCTTTCTTGTATGTTGTTCTTTGGAACGGGATCAACAGAATAACGCTATACGGATATTATATAATAATCTGTCACTTTTTTCAAGGGGGTAAGCCAATTTTTTCATGTCTTCATACAAACGGCAGGAAGCGTGCAGCCTGCCGGAGCGCAGCCTCTGCGGGGATGCAAGGGGCCGCAGGCCCCTTGCATCAAAATGACGCGCTGCCTCCGCTCCACGGGAGCGGGGGGGGCAGGGGGGTGAGGGTGAGAGTCGATACGGGGCTTCCGGCGATGCCGCTGCACACGGCTCCCGGCAGAAGGCCGCCGCGCCGCAGCCCCGCATTTTTCATCTTTTCTCTTGACACGCCCCCGCAAAACAGGTATAATGGACCTGTATCCGCAGCCGGAAGGAGGACGACATCATGTATAAACTGTATATCGTAGAGGACGACGAGGGCATCGCCGAGGGCATCCGTTCGCTGGCGGACGGCTGGGGCTTTGAAAGCACGGTCTGCCGCGATTTCCGCCGCGTGACGGAGGAGTTCACCGCGCTGCAGCCGCACATCGTCCTGCTGGACATCAAGCTACCCTTTGCCGGCGGCTTCCATTGGTGTGCCGAGATCCGGCGCGTCTCAAAAGTGCCGATCGTGTTCATCTCCTCCGCGTCGGACAATATGAATATCGTCATGGCCATGAACATGGGCGCGGACGACTTCATCGCCAAGCCCTTCGACGGCAGCGTGCTGATCGCCAAGCTGCAGGCGCTCCTGCGCCGGACCTACGACTTCACTGCCGCCGCACCGGTGCTGTCCCGCCGCGGCGCGTTCCTCAATACCGGCGACAACACCCTGCTGGTCGGGGACACGCGCGTAGAATTGACCAAGAACGAGTACCGCATCCTGCTCTGCCTCATGGAGAGCAGGGGCAAGGTCGTCAGCAGGGAAAAACTGATGGAGCGCCTGTGGCAGACCGACAGCTTTATCGACGAGAACACCCTGACCGTCAACGTCAACCGTCTGCGGAAAAAGCTGGACGCGGCGGGGCTTGAGGGCTTCATCACGACGCGTTTCGGCGTCGGGTACATCGTGGAGTGACGATATGAAGCTTTTCTTTTCCTATCTGAAAACCAAGCGGCGGACCCTGCTCGCCTCGGCACTGTTCGCGGTGCTGTTCATCGTTTCCTTCCTCCTGTACCGCCTGCCGCTCGCCGCGGTGCTGTACCCGGCAGGTCTGTGCCTGATCTTCGGGGCGTGTATCCTCGTCGCGGACTTTTTCCGTCAGAAGAAAACGTACGATACGCTGGAGCGGCTCACGGAGCTGTCCGCGTCGATGATAGACAGCCTGCCGGTCCCGGACAGCCTGCCGGAGGACGCGTACACCGGCCTTGTCCGCTCGCTGCAGCGGCAGAACGCGGAGCTGCGCGCGGACGGGGAAGCAAGATTCAGGGACACCGTGGATTATTACACGGTCTGGGCGCATCAGATCAAGACGCCGATCGCGTCCATGCAGCTGACGCTGCAGAGCGAGGATTCCGCGCTCTCCCGCCGCCTGTCGTCCGACCTGTTCCGCATCAACCAGTACGTGGACATGGTGCTGGCGTTCCTGCGCCTCGGCTCCGACCAGACGGACTACGTGTTCCGCGCGCATACGCTGGACGACGTCCTGCGCCCGTCGCTGCGGAAATTCGCGCCGGAATTCATCGGGCGCCGCCTGTCCCTGACGTATGAGCCCATCCCGGATAAAGTTATCACGGACGAAAAGTGGTTTTCGTTCGTGGTGGAGCAGCTGCTGTCCAACGCGCTCAAGTACACGCGCGAGGGCGGTATCACCATCCGCATGGCGGACGACCATACGCTGGCCATTTCGGATACCGGTATCGGGATCGCGCCGGAGGACCTGCCGCGCGTTTTCGACAAGGGCTATACCGGCTGCAACGGTCGTACCGACCGCGCGGCAACGGGACTCGGCCTGTATCTCTGCCGGCGTGTCTGCCGCAGTCTCGGGATCGGTCTGCGCCTCGAGTCCGGGGGCGGAGAGGGGACCACGGCGCTGCTCGACCTGTCCGATCACCTGAAAGTGACAAAACTGTAAGTGAAGCCTGTCCGAATGTAAGCAGATCCGATGGAAAACACGGCGCCGGTCCGGTATAATGATGTCAACAAGCATGAAGGAGGGATCGGTATGCCGATGCTCGAAGTCAACAATTTACAGAAGATCTATACGAGCCGCTTCGGCGGCAATCAGGTGGAGGCGCTCCGCAGCGTGACGTTTTCCGTCGAGGCGGGTGAATTCGTCGCCATCATGGGCGAATCCGGGTCAGGAAAGACCACGCTGCTCAATATCCTCGCGACGCTGGACAAGCCGACGTCCGGCAGCGTTCTGCTCGGGGGGAAGGATTTCGCCGCGATCCGGGAATCCGACGCGGCCGCGTTCCGCCGCGACAACCTCGGCTTCGTGTTCCAGGAGTTCAACCTGCTCGACACGTTCACGCTGGAGGACAACATTTATTTGCCGCTCGTGCTGGCGGGTATGTCCCACGGAGAAATGAAAAAGCGCCTTGCCGTCATCGCAAAGCGGCTGGGGATCACCGATATCCTGACCAAGTACCCCTACGAGGTGTCCGGCGGTCAGAAGCAGCGGGCGGCGGTCGCCCGCGCCATGATCACGCATCCCTGCCTGATCCTCGCGGACGAGCCGACCGGCGCGCTGGACTCCCGGTCCTCGGACGAGCTGCTGCGCCTGTTCGGTGACGTCAACAGGGGAGGGCAGACCATCCTGATGGTCACGCACTCGGTCAAGGCAGCCTCGGTCGCCTCGCGCGTTCTGTTCATCCGTGACGGCGAGGTGTTCCACCAGCTGTACCGCGGGCGCGATACGGACGAGCAGCTGTACCAGAAGATCAGCGACACGCTGACCCTTCTGCAGACGGGCGGTGAGCGCAGATGACGCTTTATCCCAAGCTGGCTCTGTCAGGCATCCGGAAAAACAGGAAGCTGTACCTGCCGTACCTTTTGTCCTGCGTCGGCATGGTCATGATGTTCTTCATCCTGCACTCGCTCTCCTACTCGCCCCTTCTGCATAAGATGCGCGGCGGCTCCAGCATCGAGTACATCCTGACGCTCGGAAAGTTCGTCATCGCGATCTTTTCGCTGATCTTCCTGTTCTATACGAACTCCTTCCTCCTCCGGAGCCGGTACCGGGAGTTCGGCCTTTACAATATCCTCGGTATGGACAAGCGGGCGATCAGCCGCGTGATCCTGTGGGAATCACTTTTCACGGCTGTCATCGGCCTTGTCGGCGGACTCGCGTTCGGACTCGTCCTGTCCAAGCTCGCCGAGCTGGGGCTGCTCAACGCCATCCACGCGGATATCGGCTACGAGGTCACCTTCACGTGGGGCGCCTGCGGTCTGACCGCGTTGGTCTACGGCATCATTTTCGCGCTCCTGACGGTCAGATCGCTGATCGGCGTCAGGAAATGCCGCCCGCTGGAGCTGCTGCAAAGCGACCGGAGCGGAGAGAAGCCGCCGCGCGCGAACTGGGTGCTGGCTGTGCTGGGCGGTATCCTGCTCGTGACCGCGTACGTCATCGCCGTCACGATCCGGTCCCCGCTGGCAGCGCTTCTGGTCTTCTTCGTCGCGGTCATCATGGTCATCATCGCCACCTACCTTCTGTTCATGGCGGGCTCTGTCGCGCTGTGCCGCCTTCTGCAGAAAAACAAGGAGTATTACTACAAAAAGCAGCATTTCGTCTCCGTTTCCTCCATGACCTACCGCATGAAGCGCAACGGCGCGGGGCTTGCCTCCATCTGCATCCTCTGTACGATGGTGCTGGTCCTGATCTCCTCGACCTCCAGCCTTTACTTCGGCGAGGAGGACGCGCTCAAGGCGCAGTTCCCGCGTGACTCGGAACTGTCGGTCACGATGTACAGCATCGACGACCTTGAGAGCGGTCGCACGGAGGAGCTGCGGCGGGCGTACGAGCAGGTATTTACGGATCACGGCTTTGTGCCGGAGAACGTGACGGCCTACCGGTACGCGAGCGTTGCGGGCTTGGAAAAGGACGGCGTGTTCGACCCGGACGCGGGTACGGAGAGCATCAACGGGATGATCCCCGACTATAAGTCGCTGCGGATGCTGTGCTTCGTCACGCAGGACGAGTTCAACGCGATGATGGGCACGAGCCTTTCACTCGCCGCGGACGAGACGGTGATCCACACCGTCCGCTGCACCTACCGGCACGATACGCTGGAGGTCGGCGGCGTGAAGCTGCGGGTCGTCGGGCAGACGGACGATTTCATCGAGATCAGCGGCGTGGACAGCCTGCCGGTCTCGAGCATCCTCATGGTCGTCCGCGGCCTTGACGTGCTGCGCCCGCTGGACGGTCTTACGACCGCCGACGGTGACAGGATGCTGGAGCTGTTTTACGAGTATTCCTACGACGCCGGCGTGTCGGATGAGGCGTCCGCGATCTTCGACGAGCAGCGCTCTCTCATCGGCACCGTCATGCGCGCCGAGGAACTGAAGGGAATGGGTTACGGCTTCAACGCCTCCTGCCTGTCCGAGCAGCGCGACGACTTCTACGTATCCTACGGCGGTCTGTTCTTCCTCGGCATCATCCTGTCCATCGTGTTCATCTTCGCGGCAGCCATGATCATCTACTACAAGCAGATCTCGGAAGGCTACGAGGATCAAGCGCGCTTCTCGATCATGCGGAAGGTCGGCATGACGAAGGAGGATATCCGCAAGTCGATCGACTCTCAGGTGCTGACCGTGTTCTTCGCGCCGCTCATTATGGCGGGGCTGCACCTCGGCTTCGCGTTCCCGCTGGTGTGGAAGATCCTGCAGATGTTCAATATGCGTGATCTGGGTGTCGTCATCCTCGTGACCGTGATCGCGTATCTTGCGTTCGGCGTCGTGTACGCGCTGATCTACCGCGCGACCGCACGGGCGTACTACAATATCGTGTCCTCGTCGGAGACGTGACCGTTCCGGATGGAAGCTAGCACGGAAAGAGAGGTATCTGCATGAAAGAAAAACTCCTTATCGCGTCCTTTTTCGCCGGCTGGACGGCTCTGTTCACCGCGGTGACGACGGCCCTGTCCGGGCAGCTCATCCGCGGCCTCGGCCCGATCCTGACGAGAGCCGGAGAGCAGCAGTTCGGCGCGATCTTTTCCCAGATCCGCACGGCGCGCCTGCTCTTTCCGCTGTGGCTGCCGATCCTTATCTGGCTCGGGTACACGGTGCTGCTGTATTTCACGCGCCGGACGGAGAAAAGGCACGCGCTGAAAATGACGGGAGTCGTCGCGCTCGGCGTCGTCCTGCTCCTGCTCGTCACGGCGGGGACGGTCTGGCTGACCAAGGTCAACGGCATCCGCGTGTCGGACGTCGTGCTGTCGCTCCTGAAATACGTCGAAAACGGCATCACGGACAAGATGTGAGGGGAGGGAACTGTTATGAGAAAAATCATTGCCGCTCTGCTTGCCCTCCTGATGATCCTGTCCTGCCCGCTGCTCTCCGGCTGCTCGTCCGCGCCCGTTGAGCCGACCGCGTTTTGCATGGGCTTCGGCTCGTGTGAGATCGCCCTGCCGGAGACGGACGGTCCGCTGTACATCGCGGGGTACCATCAGGGCTGGGAAATTGATGGCGTCCTTGATCTCCAACGCGCGAGCGCGGTCTGGATCGACACAGGTAACGGCGGCGTGCTGCTGATCGGCATCGACTGCGTAGGTCTGTCGAGCGCGACCGCGGACAGCATCCGAAAACGTCTGTCCGGCTTCTGCCGCCGGACCGGCTGCACGTCCGTGAACGTGTATTCGACGCACGACCACGCCGGCGTGGATACGCTCGGTCTGTGGGGCGACGTTGCCATGGACGGCAAAAATCCGGCGTTCATGGAGAATCTGGAAAACGCCGCGGTCGGAGCGGCGGAGACCGCGTATGCGTCCCGGAGGGACGGGGAGCTGTACTTCGGCACCGCCGTGACCGAGGGGATGCAGCGGGATTCCCGCGAGCCGGTGGTGTACGATCCGACGCTGTACCAGTTCCGGTTCATCCCGTCGGACGGGACGCCGGGCATCCGGCTGATCGTCTACTCCGCTCACGCCGAGTCGCTGCGCGGGGCCAACCGCATGGTCAGCCGGGACTATCCCGGCGTCATGGCGGACGAGATACGGGCGCGGACGGGCGACGACGTCCTGTTCCTGCCCGGAGCGGTCGGCGGACTTATCATGACGTCGGAGCAGACCGAGGGTGAGTTCGACGCGGTGGAAAACCGCGATCTGACCGGTCGGCGCCTCGCGGACTACGCGCTGTCCATCGACGGCGGGGACGCGGAGCAGATGCTCCCGTACGAGCTGAAAACGGCACGCGTCGATTTTGACGTCCCGCTTGACAACACGCTGTTCATGTACTACCGCTTCCTCGGCATCCTCGGCAACGAAATGGGCCAAGGGAAGGGAACGACGGGGTACAGCCTGCGGACGAGCCTGACCGTGCTGGACCTCGGCGGGCGCACGCTCTGTATGCTGCCGGGGGAGATCTTCCCGGAGCTGGTCACGGGCGAGGGGCTGACGGAGAATGATCCGGAGCCGCTGACGGCTGTCGCCGCGCGGCACGGCGTGGACGGGCTGATCGTCACGGGCCTCTGCAATGACGAGATCGGCTACATCACGGTCCCGTCGGATTACTGCGTCGACGAGTCGCTCCCGTTCATTCAGGAGGCGACCGACGCCGCGGGACGCAAGCATTACGAGGAGACCAACTCTGTCGGGCGTGACGCGGCGTATTTCATCGCGGAAGCGCTGGATAAAGCGCTTGTATGCCTTGACAAGTGACCGGAAAAGAGGTATAATCGGGACATCCTTCCCTGAAGTGGGATCGTAAGACAGGACCGGAAGGAGACGACATACAGATATGCAGGAATCCATTTTCAGGAACAGAAATTTCACGCTGTCCCTCTTGGGTGCGCTTGTGTCCAATATCGGATCGGTGTTTTACAGCTTCGTGGTGGGCTTCTGGCTGCTCGAGCTGACCGACAAAAACGCCTTTGTACAGGGATCGTACCTAGGTATGTGCGGCGTCGTGTACGTTGTCGTCATGCTGTTCGGCGGCGTGCTGGCTGACCATTTCAACAAGGCGAAGATCATGTACGTCTGCGATTATCTCAAGGGTCTCCTGATCGCCCTGACGACCGTGGCCGTCCTTCTGTCGGAAAGCAGCACAGCCTCGATCGTCGTGCTGTTTGTATGCGGGGCGCTGTCGAATGCCATCGCCGCCGTCTTTTCACCGGCGTCGGCTTCCATCTACCCGTTGATCGTGCCGGAGGAGCAGCTCCAGCAGGCGAACGCCTGCCAATCCGCGCTCCTGACCTTTCAGGGCATCATCGGCACGGTGCTGGCGGGTATCCTGTA
Organism: Clostridia bacterium; assembly: GCA_024404505.1. Classification (GTDB taxonomy): domain Bacteria; phylum Bacillota; class Clostridia; order Oscillospirales; family CAG-272; genus CAMEON01. Next base: position 5,655 of record JAKSPU010000071.1, on the reverse strand, counting down.
CAGCGTCGCTCCGCCGTACGTTATCTTCTTCATCGTCGCCGGGTGCTATATCGCATCGGGCGTATCGGAGATGTTCATCCGGTACGAGGACGTCGGGTCGGGACAGCGGCTGACGATCAGGGATTCCCTCACCGACATCAAAGAGGGCGCGTCCTATATTGCGAAAACGAGATACCTGCTCGTTTTCATGATGATCATTCTGATCATCAACTTCTTCTTCTCCCCGATCTCGGAGAATTTCCTGCCGTACTTCATCAAAACGGACGTTGCGTCAAACGACCACCTGCTCTCTGACGTCGTTTCCCCCGAGATGTGGCAGTCCGTTTTCCTGACGGCGTTCAGTATCGGCTCCATCATCTTCGCCGTTGTGATCTCCTCAAAATCCGTGGCTGACAAGGTCACGAGCGGTCTGAAGCTGACCATTTCCGGCATTGCGGCTCTGTTTACGGTCGAGACTGCGGCCTACTACGTGCTCGTGGTCAGAAACGTGAGCTTCAACGCTTTCCTGATCGTGACGATGCTCGTGTTCTTCGGCGTGGGCAGTATGCTCTCGCTGACCAACATACCGGTCACGACCAAACTCCAGACCATCGTGGAAAGGAATAAGCTCGGCAAGGTCAACGCGATTCTGGAGGTCGGCGCACAGGGACTTATCCCGCTGGCTGTCTTCCTCGCCGGCATCGTGCTAGAGTACGCGGGCATCTTCCCCCTGCTGATCCTGTGTACCGCAGGCATGGTGATCCCCGTCGTCCTCCTGTTTGTGTGCAAGTCAGTTCGTGATTTCTGACACAGAAAAGAGGAACATGCGGGGCTCTGCCCCGCGCCCCGGCAGGGCTCTGCCCTGCGTCCGGAGAACGCCGGGGCTCTGCCCCGCGCTCCGCAGGATGAGGGTGCAGGGAGAAGGGAGCGGCATCGCCGCTCCCTTCTCCCTGCTATCAAATCGAATATTCCCCCCGCCCGCGGGGCGGGGGGTCAGGGGGGGGTGGGGGAAAAAGGTTTAGCTGAACCTCCGGCGATACGGAAACGCCCGGCTTCCGGCGGCAGGACGCCGGTCTTCCTCTGTTCCCCGCGCACGGGAGGGGGTAGGGGGTGGGCCCCCGAGCGCCGAAGGCGCGAGGCGTCCTGCCGGGTGAGGCTGCAGGCGCAAGAAACCAAGCCGCCGCTTGGCACGTTCTCGTTTAAATGAAATGCTTAAATATGAAGTCCGTCAGCCCCGCCGGCAGCGCGGACAGCAGCTTGACCCTCACGTCCTGCCGGATATTGTAATACCGGCGCGGTCGCTTTTTGGTCAGCGCGCGGAGAACGGCATCCGCAATGACCTCCGGCTCGGTCGGGTGCTTCGTCGCACCGACCATGAGCGGGGACAGCGTCCTGTACGACTTTTCAAAGTGCGTCGTCGTCTGCATGATCCGCTCGAACGCGGGGACCGTCCCGCTCGTCATGCTCGTGTTGACAGCGCCGGGCCGGATGCCGACCACACGGATGCCGAGATAGTTCATCTCGCGCCGGAGCGAGTCCGTGTACCGCTCGACCGCGTGCTTGCTCGCCGTGTAGTACCCGTGGAACGGGATCGAGCAGAAGCGCCCGTACTCGCTGGAGAAGTTCACGAACCGTCCCTTGCCCGCTTCGATCAGCGGGAAGAAGACCCGGTTGACGCGGGCCATGCCCGATACGTTGACGTCGAGGATCCTCTGCATCAGCTCGGCGTCCTCCTCGACGAGCGAGCCAATGAATACGATCCCGGCGGTGTTCACGATCCCCGCAAGGCTGTCCGTCAGCCCGGAGACCGCCGCATAGCTGCTGCGGACGCTGTCCGGGTCCGTGATGTCCGTCTGCAGGAAGGTGTATCCCGGAGCCGCAAAGCCGTTATCGCGCAGGTCAAGCCCGATGACGTTATATCCTTCGTCAAGCAGCCGCCGGACGACAGCCGCGCCGATGCCGCCGCAGGCACCCGTGACCACAGTAAATCCCTTGCTCATTTCTGCCTCCCGATCCGTCAGAGTCGGATGTGATGCCTGTCGAGGTAAGCGAGCAGCTGACGATACGCGTCCGCCTGACCGTCAAGCGTCGGGTGACCCGCGTTCTCGCTGCATTCGACCATCCGGAAATTCAGGAAGTACACGTCGTCGTACCCGCATCCGGCGACCGCGTCGAAGATCGCCTGACTGACGCTCGATCCCGTCCCCATCATGCCGTAGCAGATGATGACGGCGGCGCCCGGGTAGTGTCGCTTCATGACCGCGATGAAATCGGCATACGCCTTCTGCAGATCGGAAGGCTTGTAATGCCCGGCGGGAGCGTAAGCCGTCCCGTTGCCGAAGTTGGAGCAGCCGTCGGCCAGACCGCCGTTGTCGTTGGTGCCGAGGTTGCAGATGACGAGGTCCGGCACGTAGGACGTCATATCGAAGACGGAGCCCGTGTCAAAGTAGGCGTACTGCTGCCAATAGTCGTCCTGCATGACGGCCTTTTCCCGCCAGCAGGGAACGCCGATCGACACGCCGGAGTTGCAGTATTCGGCGATCTGCGCGCCGAAATGATCGGCCAGCAGCGCCGAGTAGGTGCGGGTGCCGTCCTCCTTTTCGGGGACGTCGCCGCCCGTATCGCCCGTGACCCGGTACTCGTCGCCGAAGCCGACGGTGATGGAATCGCCGTATACGAGCAGCTTTTTCCCGGTCTTTTCGGGCGCGGGGAGCCAGACGCCGTCACAGGACAGAGAAGTCATTTCGATATAGCCCCACCAGTCGTAATTCATCTTCCGGACCAGCACGGTGTGTTCGCCGTCGTTTTCAAACTGGGCCAGCACGGTCTCACGCCCGTCGGTGCCGCCGTCAAGCACGATCACGCGGCTGTTCCCGACGCTCATATCGCCGTCCGTATACACCCGCATCCGCAGGAGCGTCGGGGGATTGACCTCCCCGCCGCCGACCGGACCGGGACCGCGCCGCGAGAAGACCGCCGTCAGCGTTTTCCCGCTGAAGCGGACCTCAAAGCCGGACAGTGAGTTGAGGAACGTGACCTTTTCGCCGGTGACGTGGTTGCGTCCGTAGTAATTGATATGCTCCGTGTCCGTAAGAGACACGCGTACACCTGATTCGTTCATGGAGAAGCCTCCCTTATTCGTTATCCGCAAGGCAGTGATCCCTGATCCCGCCGAGCGTTTCCATCAGCCGGTCCGGCTCCGTGCCGAAACGGTCGTGGAGAGTAAGATATATGCGGTACAGGCGGTCGTAGACGGCCTGATCGGCGGGGACGGGACGGTAAACGGCTCTGTCCGGCACCGAGAAGGCCCGTGCGGCCGTTGACACCGTCGGGTATGATCCGGCAGCGACAGCCGCGTAGACCGCGCTGCCGACGGCAGACGCCTCCGTCTGCCCCGACACGCTTATCTCCCGGCCGGTCACGTCGGCGTAGATCTGCATCAGCATGGGGTCCTTCGCGGCGATGCCCCCGGCGGCACATACGCGCCTGACCGGGATACCGTTGGCCTCGTACTGCTCGAAAATGCGCCGCGTTCCGAAGGCGGTCGCCTCGATCAGCGCCCGGTATATCTCCTCGGGGCGTGTCCGCAGGGTCAGCCCCATGATAAGTCCGGTCAGGGACGAGTTGCCGAGTACGCTGCGGTTGCCGTTGAACCAATCCAGCGCGACGAGTCCGGATTCGCCGGGCTTGAGCCGGGACGCCTTCTCCCGCAGGAGGGCGTGTATACTCATGCCCCGTGCCGCGGCTTCCTCCGTATAGGCAGCCGGGACGGATGTTTTCGTAAACCAATCGAAAATATCGCCGACCGCGGCCTGTCCCGCCTCGTAGGTGTACAGGCCGGGGATGACGCCGTCCTTTACGTACCCGCAGATGCCGGGGACCGCGTGTCCCTCTGTACTGTTGACGATGTGGCAGGTGGAGGTGCCGAGGATCATCATCATGTCTCCGGCTCCGGTCAGTCCGAGACCGGGCATGGCCGCGTGACCGTCCACCATCGGGAGTGCCACGGGCGTTCCCATGCAAAGGCCCGTCAGCTCCGCGCCGCGCGCGTCAAGGTGTCCCGCGCATCCGCCGACGGGAAGGACGTTTTTACTGATCTTCGTTCCGACGACGCCGTGCAGGCGAGGGTCGAGCCGCGTCAGGAACTCGTCGGACGGGTAGCCGGCTCCGGCCTGCCAACAGGCTTTATATCCTGCAAACGCCGCGCTGCGCGTCTCCTGACCGGTCAGCATAAAGGAGAGCCAATCCGCGGCTTCGAGGTACCGTTCCGCCGCGTCAAAGACGGCGGGCGACTTATGCAGCGTTTCCAGCAGCTTGGGGAGCAGCCACTCGGAGGAGATCCGTCCGCCGAACACGGGGAGCCATGCCTCGTGCCTTTCCTTCGCCAGCGCGTTGATCGCGTCTGCCTCGGGCTGGGCGGCGTGGTGCTTCCAGAGCTTGACGAACGCCTCCGGGTCGTCGGAAAAGCGGTCTGTCATGCAGAGCGGAGTGCCGTCGCGGAGGCAGGGAAGCACGGTGCAGGCGGTGAAATCGAGGCCGAGCCCGGCGACGCTTTGAGGGGATATGCCCGCCTCGGACAGCACCTGCGGGATGGACGTCCGCAGCACGTCGAGGTAATCCGCGGGATGCTGGAGCGCGTAGAGCGGCGGCAGGGGCCTGCCGGACGGCAGGTGCGTATCCATGACCCCGTGCGCGTACAGGGTGACGGCGGACGCGGCTGTTCGTCCGGACACGGCGTCCGCGAGTATGGTCCGTGCGGACTGTGTGCCGAAGTCGATGCCGATCACATAGGCCGGCTGTGGGGAGATGCTCATGAGCGGTACCGCCTTTTCTGAAGGATTCGACAGTATTATAGCATACGGCCCGCGTTTTTTCAAGAGATTCCGGATAAAACTTGACGGATCCGGTTTTTTATGGTATGATAAAGGCAATCACCAGATTCACGAAGGAGGATATCATCATGAGTCGTACCATGACCGTCAAGGGGACGGGCAGGATCAGCCTGAAGCCGGACCTGACCGTCGTCACCATGTCGCTTACCTCGCTGAACAAGGACTACGACAAGTCCATGGCCGAGGCCGCCGATCGTCTGTCGCAGCTGCGGGCTGTGTTGGTTTCCATCGGCTTTTCCGGGGAGGATCTCAAAACGACCAACTTCAACGTCAACACCGAATACGAGAGTCAGCCGGACAAGAACGGCCGTTACCGGAGCGTGTTCAAGGGCTATGCCTGCCGGCACGGTCTGAAGCTGGAGTTCGGCTTTGACACCAAGCGTCTGTCCGCAGTACTGAGCGCCGTCGCGGGCTGCATTGCGGAGCCGGAGTTGAATATCCGGTTCACGGTCAAGGACCGTGAAGCCGCTGCCGACGAGCTGCTCCGCAGCGCTGCCGGGAACGCGCGTCACAAGGCCGAGGTGCTGGCTGCCGCGTCCGGCGTCAGGCTCACGCAGCTGTTGGCCGTCAACTATGATTGGGCTGACGTCAATATGTATTCCCGCACCGAGTACGCGATGGACCGCAAGTGCATGGCTATGCCCGCCGGCGGCGTGGACATGAGCTTCACCCCCGTGGACGTCGATCTCTCCGACAGCGCGGCGTTTATTTGGGAGATTGAATAAAGAGACGCGCGGGGCTCTGCCCTGCACAGGGGACGCGCGGGGCTCTGCCCCGGACCCCG
>JAKSPU010000070.1 GCA_024404505.1 Clostridia bacterium | reverse complement strand
ATCACCATCAAGCAGCTGCTGGAAGCCGGTGTGCATTTCGGCCACCATACCAGACGCTGGAACCCCAAGATGCAGGAGTACATCTTCACCGAGAGAAACGGCATCTACATCATCGACCTGCAGAAGACCGTCAAGAAGTTTGAGGAAGCCTACAACTTCGTCAAGGACCTGTCCGCACAGGGCGGTACCCTGCTGTTCGTCGGTACCAAGAAGCAGGCAGCCGAGGCCATCAAGGAAGAGGCCGAGCGCTGCGGTATGTACTACGTGAACGTCCGTTGGCCGGGCGGCATGATGACCAACTTCAAGACCATCAAGCGCTCCATCAACAGACTGAACACCCTGAACAAGATGCAGGAGGACGGCACGTTCGATCTGCTGCCCAAGAAGGAAGTCGCCGCCAAGCAGAAGGAGATCTTCGACCTTGAGAAGAACCTCGGTGGTATCAAGACCATGGAAAGACTGCCTGACGCCGTGTTCATCGTTGACCCCCACAAGGAGCACATCGCTGTTCTCGAGGCCAAGAAGCTCGGTATCCCCGTGATCGCTATCGTCGATACCAACTGCGATCCCGACGACGCCGATTACGTGATCCCCGGCAACGACGACGCTATCCGCGCCATCAAGCTGATCTCCTCCGTCATGGCTGACGCCATCATTGAGGGCAGACAGGGTGAGGAGAACGCCGAGGCTGTGGCTGAGGCTGACGCACAGGACGCCGAGTGATCGGTTTCCCCGCAAACAACAACAGTTCAATAACAGAAAGGAAAATACAATATGGCTGCTATTACTGCTAAGGACGTGGCTGCTCTCCGTGCAAAGACCGGTATCGGTATGATGGAGTGCAAGAAGGCTCTTGTCGAGGCTGACGGTGACATCGAGGCCGCTATCAAGATCCTGCGTGAGAAGGGCGAACTGAAGGCCCAGAACAAGATGGCTACCCGCATCGCCGCCGACGGTCTGGTCGACGTGCTGAAGGATGGCAACACCACCGCTATCATCGAAGTCAACTCCGAGACCGACTTCGTTGCCAAGAACGAGCTGTTCAAGGAATTCGTCAAGGGCGCTCTGAAGACCATCATCGACTTCAAGCCCGCTACCGTTGAAGAGCTGAACAACTGCAAGTATCTCGACGAGGGTATCACCGTCGCCGACAAGCTCACCTCCCTGATCGCTCAGATCAGCGAGAAGCTGACCATCCGCCGCTTTGCCTTCACCGAGGGCGAGACCAGCACCTATATCCACGGTATGGGCTCCATCGGCGTCGTTGTCAAGTTCGACACCGACTGCGGCGATAAGGAAGGCTTCGCAGAGTTCGCCAAGAACATCGCTCTGCAGGTCGGCGCATATCCGACTCCTTACGTTCGCCGTGAGGACGTTCCGGCTGCCGTTATCGAGTCCGAGAAGGCTATCCTGAAGGCTCAGATCGAGAACGATCCCGCCAACGCCAACAAGCCTGACATGATCAAGGACAAGATGGTCCTCGGTCGTATCGGCAAGTTCTATGAGGCTAACTGCCTGATGGATATGGGTTACGTCAAGGAGGACGATCTCAAGGTCGCTCAGTACGTTGCCCGTACCGCCAAGGAGCTGGGCGGCAAGATCGAGATCGCCGCTATCTGGCGCTTCGAGAAGGGCGAGGGCATCCAGAAGAAGGAAGAGGACTTCGCCGCTGAGATCGAGAAGCTCGCTTCCGGCAAGTAATCGTCTCTCAACACGAGAGGCTGGCTCACGTTTGTGAGCCAGCCTCTTTTTATCGATGAGAGTGCAGGGTAGTCCCTTACAAGATCCCCTGAAAAGCCTTGACAAAACCACGCTCTGCGTGGTATAATATTCAGGATAGGAAAGGAGGGCTGTATATGGCGGAAACTCTGTATCTCGGCATCGACGGCGGCGGAACGAAAACCGAAGCCGTGCTTGTCGATGCGTATGGTCATATCCTTTCGAGGGTGCTTGCAGGCTCCTCCAATCCGAACGACATCGGGCTTGATAAGTCCGTCGATCTGCTCGTTTCGCTGATCCGTCAGCTGATAGGGGAAACGCACGCCGAACCCGAAAACGTCAGCCTGTTCGCAGGCGTGTCCGGCGTCATCAATCTGCGGGACCGCATGATCCCCATGATCCATGACAGCATTTCCGTAGGGCATATAGACGTTCAATCCGACGGCATAAACCTGTTGTCGGCTGAGCTGCCCGAGGGCGACGGCGCCTGCATCATCTGCGGGACGGGCAGCGCGTGTTTCCTGCGTATGGGGAAAGAGCTTGTCCGCATCGGCGGCTGGGGATACCTCCTCGACAGCGGCGGCAGCGGCTACGATATGGGCCGTCAGGCCATCGAAGCAGTTTTACGCGCCCATGACAAGCGCGGCGTCCCGACCTTGCTGACCGAACTGATCACCGACGCACTCGGCGCTCCTGCCGAAAGCTCCATAACCAAGCTGTACACGGAAGGGAAGCCGCTGATCGCTTCCATGGCTCCGCTCGTATTCAAGGCAGCGGCGGAGGGCGATGAAATTGCAGTTTGTATCCTGCAACGAAACGCGCGTTCGCTGGCCGAATATATCGGTGCCGCGTGGAAATGGCTGACAGACAGCGGCAGGCATCCGTCCTCGCTGCCCGTCGTCCTCGGCGGCAGCATCAGTCAGCGCAACCGGCCGTTCTGGGCTGACCTCGTGGCATCGTTTGTGGATCCGGACGTCCCGGCTGTCGTCACGACCGCGCACAATCCCGTGATATGGGGGCCGGTCTGCGAGGCGGTCAGGATTGCCGGAGGACATGCGGATCATGACGTGATGCTCTCTGTCTTCAAGCAGGATTACGCCCGCCTCGGCGGACGATTGCCGACTGCCGACTAACGATTTTCCGTATGAAAGGGAATACCTATGGACCAGATTCAGGAACTCAACGAAAAAGATCTCGCGCGGCTTGAAGTCCGCCGCCTGACCCGTTTCGTCACCGTCACATGGCTGATCTACCTCGTCCTGTACAGCCTTGTGTTCAATCCGCTGTATACGCATTTTTCGTCCGACGTCCTGTTCCGGGACGCGTGGTGGCTGGATCTCATCGGGCTTTGCTGTGATCTGCTCGATCCCATCCTGTTCATCATTATTTACCCGACGACCGTATATACCCTGTGGCGCGGGGGACGCTTCGGCTTCAGACTGCCGATCGTGTTCTCGCTGCTGACTCTGTTCAAATTCGTCTTCAACTATTACGTGGGCTGGCTCTTCAACGTCGGAGCGCTCCCCCGTGCGGACGTCATGTGGGACGATCTTTCCTCCGGCATGGGCGGCACTCTGCTGCGGATGTATCTGCTCGAAATGCTGCAGTATTGGCTGATCATAGGCTTTATGATGCTGCATCTGTGGCTGTACCGCAGACGCAGCGTGAAGCAGGACGCCGAAGCGGCTTTGTCCGGCGCGTCCGTGACCGACGAGGCTCTTTTGCCGCTCACCCGTATGTTCTGCTTCCGCAATCCTGTTCAGAGAACGCTGTTTGACGCCGGCATCATCGTATTGGCGGCACGGGTCCTGTCTCACGTCATATACCAGATGTCTCTTATTGTGTATACGGGCCAGACCGACGGCCCCGTTCAGTTTGCCGCGGATATCCTGTCCGACGTTGCGCTCGGCGTGATCATGTACATGGCAGGGATCATGATCATCAACGCGCTTTATCGCAGAAAGAAATGAAAAATGCGGGGAAACTCTGCGCGTGCGGAATTTCCCCGTTTGATTATCCGCTGGGAGACGCGGACATTCTGACTCCATACCGGAAATTCCGCATCCGAACGACGCGGAAGCATATCAAAAGGACTCCGTATACGGCGATTCCTGCTGCCGTGACCGCAGCCAGCTGTGACGCCTTACTCACAGGAAACGCAAGCAAGTCGGAGCCTATCCGCAGGATCCACGAGGTCCCGACCGATGCCGACAGCGGTCCGAAAACCATCCTCCACAGCAGCGGCTTCATGCCGGTGACCGTCAGCATACGGCACAGCGACAGCGTTGTATTCAGCGTTTCTGTGACGTAGATCGAGATCAGGTACCCGTTCAGCCCCATGCGCGGGATCAGCACCCACACGAGGATGACGCTGGTCAGCGCGTCGATGATGTTGACCACCATCGAATACACCTGCTCGCCCATGCCTTTCAGAATGCCGTCCACCGAGCTGTCGACGTACATGATCGGGATCAGCGGCGCAAGGATACGGATATAGCCGCCCGCCTCCGGTGAGTTGCACACGATAGCCCCAAGCTCCTCCGAAAGACAGCCCATGATCCCCGCGGCTCCGAATGAGAAGATCAGTGCCGCCGTGACCACGCGCGACGCGATGCGTCGTACGCGCTCTCCGTCACCGGCTGCACGGGCCTCCGCCACCTCCGGCACCAGCAGTCCGGCGTATGATGAAATGAACGCGGACGGGAACAGCACCACCGGCAGGACCACGCCGTGCAGCACGCCGTAGGAGGCCAGCGCGGCTCCCCATGACGCACCGCCCGATTTGAGTCCCCGCGGGATCAACGCGTGCTGGATCGTCACGAGTCCGGAACGCAGGCAGGCTGCCAGCGTGACCGGCACCGTGATCGCGGTCAGACGTTTCGTCAGCGCAACGCCCGTATACGCTTCATCCGACAGCGGGGAAGCGTCAGCCACGTCATGCCGCCGCAGATCGACAATATACACCAACGCGGTAAGCAGCAGTCCGAACCACTCCGAAAGCACGGCGCCCGTCACGATGGCAAGACAGGAGGTCTGCGCGTCCCTGCCGCCCCACAGATCGAGCATCCGCATCCCGGCGCCGAGCCGCAGGAATTGCGCGGCGACCGAGGCCGCAGCAGACCAGCCGATCCGCCTCACGCCTGTAAAATATCCTGACAGGCACGAGGATGCCGCCAGCGGCGGCAGGGAAAGTGCCAGCATATAAAGAGACGGCACCACGCGCTCGTCACCGAGCCAATCCGTACCGATCCACGATGCGGATACCCCAAGAAGGACAGCCGCACCGCATCCGCAGATCAGCGCGTAAGCCATCGCACGTCGGACGCACGCCCGGATATGCACCGATCGCCGTGATGTATCGTCGGTTTGCCCCAACGCCTCCGCGATCAGCCGGGTCGTTCCGAGATGCACGCCTCCGCAGCCGAGCGTGATGAACAGCCCGTACACGCCCATGAGCAGCGAATGCAGGCCCATGACCTCCGCACCGGCCTTTGAGGACAGGTACACGCTGAAGGAAACGCCGACCGTCCGCATGAACAGGTTGACGGCGATCAGCACGAGCGCGTTGCGCGCGAAGCGGCGGGTCTGTGAAGCACCGCCGAGAGGCTCTCCGGAGGACATATCCAAAACCCGCCTTACGGAAAATTTTCTCCGGACGCGTGTCCGGAGTACGCTATACGGTATGCGGCTCTCCCGCAGAATATGATTTCACGAACAGGAGACAGTATCATGCAGACGAAAAAGATCCATGTCAGCTGCGGTCTTGACCGCGAAAACGACCTGATTTCTCTCATAGGAGGAAAGCGTGTCGCGCTCCTGACCGCCGCATCCGGAGTCAACAAAAATGGCATCGCCTCATATCACGTCCTGAACGGGATCGCGGACCTGTGCGTGATATTCACCCCGGAACACGGTCTGTACTCAGCCATGCAGGACGGGAAGTTCGGAGATGACGACGGCACGCTCCACGAGCCGACCGGCGCTTTTATCTACGGACTCACGTCAAAGGGGAATCCCCGCTTTGTCGAGCTGCTGGAGAGCGTTGACGCGGCCGTCTACGACATACAGGACGTCGGTGCGCGCTTTTACACCTACCTCTGCAACCTGACGCAGCTGATGCGTGCCTGCAAGCAGGCAAAAAAGCCTTTGATCGTGCTGGACAGACCCGATCCCATCGGCGGCTTGACCGCAGAGGGGCTTGTGCTTGATGAGAGCCGCTTTTCCTCCTTCGTGGGCGAGTTTGCCGTTCCCGTCCGGTACGGCCTGACGATCGGCGAATACGCCCTGTGGGCCAATACGGAAAGAGGGATCGGATGCGATCTGACCATCCTGCCCTGCGAGGGATGGACGCGCGGCGTATACTACGATGAAACGGATCTTTTATGGGTCAATCCCTCGCCGAACATCCCGTCCGTATCGTCCTGCTTCAACTACATCGGCAGCTGTATCTATGAGGCGACCAATCTCTCCGAGGGCCGCGGAACGACGAGACCGTTTGATTGGATCGGAGCGCCGTTCGTGGACGAGGACGCCCTCTGCCGGTATATGACGGATCTCGGTCTGCCCGGCGTCACGTTCCGTCCGCTGTGCTTTACTCCCATGTTCAACAAATGGTCGGGAGAGGTCTGCCGCGGCATCGAGCTTCACGTCACGGACAGGGAGACGTATCAGCCGTACAGGACCATGCTGTATATGTTCAGCTTTTTCAAGCGGTACCCGGAGTTCGAGATGCGCCGGAGCGGGCTTTCCCTGCGTGTCGGGCAGGACGTTCTCTTTGAACGCTACGATCCCGAAAAGCTTTTGTCGGAAAACCAAAAACTGTTAAACGCGTTCTGTGAAAAAGTAGAAAAATATAAGCTCTATTCCGTTTGAATTGGGCATAAGGGAAAATCGCAGGAAAAGTCCGCAAACCACTTGACAAAGACCTGCATATGATATATGATATAGGGCGTGCTGCCCGGCAGCCCTTTTTTATGGGCCGGACGAGGCAGGAAAATTCGACCGAAGGGGGGGAGAAAAATGAGTGTATACGCGTGCGAGGTGTGCGGCTATGAGTACCGCCCCGAGGCAGGTGACCCCGAGCATGATATCGAAGAGGGAACGTCCTTTGAGGACCTTCCTGCCGATTGGGTTTGCCCGCTCTGCGGCGCCTCCAAGGAAGATTTTGAAAAGGTCGAGGAAGATGGGGAGGAAGAGAGCGACGACGATATGTGACGGGATGTCCCCGTTCATCGCCGGCAGTTTTTCTTCCGCTTGGAAAACTGCCGCACAGCGGCAGTTTTCTCTTTTCCGAAAAGAAACAAAAACTATATATAAAGGAAGGTAACAGTATGTCCATCCGTGTAAACGATCAGTACGTAAGCTCCTTTATCCGCAATGAGGAGTATGCCCAGCTTCAGCCTATGGTCAACGCAGCACACGAGCTTCTCGAGTCCCGCACCGGCGCCGGCAGCGATTTCCTCGGCTGGACGACCCTGCCCGTCGACTACGACAAGGAAGAGTTTGCCCGCATCAAGGCAGCGGCCAAGAAGATCCGCAAGACCTGCAAGGTCTTCATCGCCATCGGCATCGGCGGCTCCTATCTCGGCGCGCGCGCCGTCATCGAGTTCCTGAAGTCCCCGCTGTACAACAACATGAAGAAGAAGACTCCCGACATCTACTTCGCGGGCAACAACATCAGCGCCGCCGCGCTTGACGAGCTGGTCCGCCTCTGTGAAGGGAAGGACTTCTGCATCAACGTCATTTCCAAGTCCGGCACCACGACCGAGCCCGCCATCGCGTTCCGCGTATTCCGCGGTCTGCTGGAAAAGAAGTACGGCAAGGAGGGCGCCCGCGAGCGCATCTTCGTGACGACCGACCGTCAGAAGGGCACGCTCAAGCACTTCTCCGACGATGCCGGATATGAGACCTTCGTGGTCCCCGACGACGTCGGAGGCCGTTTCTCCGTTCTGACGGCTGTCGGACTTCTGCCCATTGCCGTTGCAGGCATCGACATCGACGCGCTGATGAAGGGTGCTGCCGAGGGCATGAACGCCTACAACGATCCCGACCTTGCGAAGAACGATTGCTACAAGTACGCCGCGATCCGCAACATCCTGTACCGCAAGGGCAAGCAGACCGAGATCCTGGTCGGTTACGAGCCTTATGCCGCCATGCTCAACGAGTGGTGGAAGCAGCTGTACGGCGAGAGCGAGGGCAAGGATCAGAAGGGCATCTTCCCGGCGTCCGTCATCTTCTCGACCGATCTCCACTCGCTCGGTCAGTTCATCCAGGACGGTACGCGCAATCTGTTTGAGACGGTGATCTCCGTGGAGAACGGCGGCGTATCCTTTGAGATCCCGAACGATCCCGACAACATTGACGGTCTGAATTTCCTCTCCGGCATGGACATGGATCAGGTCAAGAAGACCGCCATGCAGGCCACTCTGCTCGCTCACGTGGACGGCGGCGTTCCGAATGTCCTGATCGAGATGAGCGACCGCAGCGAGGAAGCACTCGGTCAACTGATCTACTTCTTTGAGAAGGCTTGTGCGATCTCCGGCTACCTGCTCGGCGTCAACCCCTTCAATCAGCCCGGCGTCGAGGCCTACAAGAAGAATATGTTCGCGCTGCTCGGCAAGCCCGGCTACGAGTCCATGAAGGCTGACCTCGAAGCCCGTCTTGAGTGATTGGGAGGGTGATATTGTGGGGCTCTGCCCCACACCCCGCTTAAGGGCTTCTTGAAAGAAGCCCTTAAGAAACCCAAGAACTTTTATAACTTCAATATAAAAACGTGGGATCTGATCCGGATTCCGCGTTTTTTCTATTGACAAAGCGAAAAGTTCGTGATATAATAAAAGCACAAACCAATCAATAGATTACCAAAGCCAAGGATTCAAGGAGGAATTCGATATGCTTGACATTCAACATCTGACAAAGCAATATGGCAACACTAAAGCTGTGGACGATCTTTCGCTCCACATCGCCTCCGGCGAGATATACGGTTTCATCGGACATAACGGAGCAGGGAAGACCACCACGCTCAAGTCCGTGGCCGGGATCCTGCCCTTTGACGAGGGAGAGATCACTGTCGGCGGTATTTCCGTCAAACAGGACCCGCTTGCCTGCAAAAAGCAGATCGCTTATATCCCCGATAATCCGGATCTCTACGAATATATGACCGGCATCAAGTTCCTGAATTTCATCGCCGACGTGTTCGGCGTTGATGAGTCCGAACGGCAGACCCGCATCAGCACTTACGCCGACAGATTTGAGCTGACCAAGGATCTCGGCAGCCCGATCGCCTCCTATTCACACGGTATGCGGCAGAAGCTGGCGATCATTGCCGCGTGGATCCACGAGCCGCGGCTCATCATCATGGACGAGCCGTTCGTCGGACTTGACCCCAAGGCCTCCCACATCCTGAAGGAAATGATGCGGGAGCTTTGCGACAAGGGCGGCGCCATCTTCTTCTCCACGCACGTCCTCGAGGTCGCCGAAAAGCTTTGCGACAAGGTGGCTATCATCAAATCCGGCAAGCTGATCCGCTCCGGCACCATGGAGGAGGTCAAGGGCGACGACAGCCTTGAGCAGGTGTTCCTGGAATTGGAGGGCTGATACCATGCTGAAGCTTCTGTTCCGCAAGCAGCTCTCCGAGCTGTATAAGAATTTTTTCTATGACCAGAAGACAAAGACGGCCAAATCCAAGGGCCGCACGGTCCTGTCGTTCGTACTGTTTGCCGTTCTCATGCTCGTCGTGCTCGGATCCATGTTCACCGCACTGTCCTTCTTTATCGGCAAACCGACCATTGACGCAGGGATCGGCTGGATGTTCTTCAGCATCATGGGTTCGATCGCGATCCTGCTCGGCCTGTTCGGCAGCGTCTTCAACACCTACGCCAGCCTGTATATGTCCAAGGACAACGAGCTGCTGCTCTCCATGCCCATCCCGGTCCGGGACATCATCCTGTCGCGGCTGCTCGGCGTCTATGCGCTCGGCTTCATGTACAGCGGCATCGTGTTCCTGCCGGCCATCATCGTCTATCAGATCCTGTGCCGGTTTTCCCTGAGCGCGCTGATCGGAAGCCTGCTCACGTTCGTATTTATCACGCTTTTCGTCTTAGTGCTTTCCTGCCTGCTGGGTTACGTCGTTGCACGGATCGCCGCCAAGCTCAAAAACAAGAGCCTGATCACGGTCATCATTTCTCTCGCGTTCATCGCCGCCTATTACGTCTTCTACGCCAAAGCCGGTACGCTGGTCACAGACCTCGTGGAGAATACGACGGCGTGGGGAGACAAGATGATCGCGTCCGCGTATCCCCTGTACCTTTTCGGACGACTCGGTGAAGGATATTGGCCCGGGCTTCTGATATGCCTCGCTGCGATCGTTATCCTTTGCGTGCTTGTTTACCTCATCATTTCCCGCAGCTTCATCAGGACCGCGCTCTCCACCGGACGCTCCGGCGGAAACGTATACAAGGAGAAAAAGACGCACGTCCGCAGCGTCGGAACGGCCCTGCTCGCACGGGAAGGGAAGCGCCTGACTTCAAGCGCTACGTATATGCTCAACTGTGCGCTCGGCGTACTGTTCATCCCGCTGCTGACCGTTTTCATCGCGATCAAGGGAACCGACATCCTTTCCGTGCTGGATATCCTGATGGAGGAGGTCTCCGTATCTCCGGTCATCCTGCTGATCGGTATGGTCATCATGGCCGGAAGTATGACCATGACCGCCGAGCCGGCAGTATCCATGGAGGGTAAATCGCTGTGGCTGGTACGGTCTCTGCCCGTGACGGATAAGCAGATCCTCAACGCCAAGATCAATCTGCAGCTGCTTCTTTCCTGCATCCCCACGCTGTTGTACGGCATCGTTTGCGTGGTCGTCATGATCCCGGTGCTGCATCCCGATATCTGGACCGTACTGCTCTTCCTGATCCTGCCGCAGCTTGCCAACGTGCTGTACGCGTACGTCCTGATGCTTCTCGGCATCCGGTACGCCGTGCTGGATTGGTCGAGTGAAACGATAGCGATCAAAAATAATCTCGGAGCGCTGTTCTCCATCTTTATTGAATGGGGATACGGGATCGCTTTCGTCGGGCTTGCGTTCCTGCTCGTTCCTTTGATCGGCACGCCGCTGTACCTGCTTGCGTTCTCCGTCCTGACCGCCGTGCTGATCCTCCTCTTCTCGAGTCGGTTGTACAACGTCGGGATCAAAAAATTCAAAAAGTTATAAAGGATAGTGATCCGTATGAGAAACGGAAAGATTCCGGACCCGGATACGGTCCATCCGATCCCGGGATACGAAAAGGAGATCTACGTCAGGCCGACGGTGAACGACCCGCGCATAGAAGTCGGAGAATTCACCTATATAGCTGACAGCGATTTTGAAAGCCACGTCACGCATTTTTACCCGTGGAGCCGGGACCGGCTGATCATCGGTAAATTCTGTCAGATCGCGGCGGGCGTCGAATTCATGATGAACGACGCCAACCACCGGATGAATGCCGTCACGACTTATCCCTTCTATACGCTGGAGGGCTGGGACATGACTCCTCCCGATCCCGGTGAGATGCCCATCAAGGGCGATACCGTCGTCGGGAACGACGTCTGGATCGGCGAGGACGCCCTGATCCTTCCCGGCGTGCATATCGGTGACGGCGCGATCATCGGGGCGCGAAGCGTCGTAGGTCACGATGTGGAGCCGTATACCGTCGTTGCCGGGGATCCGGCGAGGTTCATACGGAAGCGCTTCGACGACGAGCTGACGTGTCTCCTGCTTAGATTCCGTTGGTGGGATAGGTCTGTCGACGAGATCGACGCCCTGATCCCCATGTTGACTTCAAGAGACCTTGTCAAAGTCAAGGATAAGATCAAACAGATGATCATCTGACCTGAAAAAAACTGTCCGGCATCTGCCGGACAGTTTTTTTCAGGTCATGAAGCGAAGGAATCAGGAATTTTCCTCATCGGCGGCGGTTTCAGCCTCTTCGGCTGCGTCGGTCACATCGGCAGCTTCGATTGCTCCAACGTCATCGTCCGCATCGGCAGCGGGAGTTTCCTCGGCAATATCAACAAGAGGTTCCTCGGCGGTCTCCGCGGGAACGTCTTCCTTCCGGAAGGCCTTTCCGATCTCGGAATACTCGTCCGCGATCTCATCGAGCTTTGCCGTTGCAGCGTCGCGCATGACGGACACCTCTTCACGATGAGCCGTGTAGGCGGCGTTGACCTTAGCGCAGTACTCGCTGACGGCATTCTCGGGGGTGATCCCCTCGGCGCCGACGGCAAGCTCATATTCGACCATGCACTGCTTCAACTCTTCCTCAAAGTGCTCGTAGCTGGTCTTCACGCCGGACTTGAAGCCGTTCATCTGCACGTGAGCGGCATCCTTGAAATGCTCGTACAGCTTGCGTGCTTCCTTGCCGCAGCCCTTCAACTCCTCGGCAAGAAGACTCTTGCGGAAGGCGTAGACGGCCTTGATCTCATTCATATCATCGGCCACGGCTTCAGCCTCGGCCTTTTCCATCTCAAGATAGATCTCACCGAGCGTTTCCTGCGTTTCCTCGCTGACGCCGAAGCGCTCACAGAAGTTCTCGAATACGCTCTTCTCGAGCTGCTTGCGGAATTTCTTCTTGGAGACGGCCTCACGGTCGCCCTTCAGCGCGATGGCAACGGCGGTATCGGCCGGCTTGACCTTGACGCCGCTTTCCGTTTCATCCTCGGTGACCTCCCCGATACCCAGCTCTTTGGAAAGAGCCTCACGGTATTCGCCGAGCTTGGTCATCTCCTCCTCGTCGAGAACGGGCCACTTGGGATCCATGTTCTTCAGCTCATCCAGCACGATGCGGGAAATGACGAGTCTCGCGTACCACTTATGGTCGGCAGGGACCACATACCAGGGAGAGTACTTCCGGGCGGTACGGTTGACGGCGGTCTGGTAAGCGTCCATGTAGTCATCCCAGTATGCGCGCTCGTCGATATCGCCGGAGGAGAACTTCCAATTCTTCTTCGGGGTGTCGATGCGGGAGATGAAGCGCTTGGCCTGCTCGTCCTTGCTGACGTTGAGGAAGATCTTGACCACGCGGATGCTGTTCTCCCAGAGATACTTCTCGAAGTTGCGGATATGCTCGTACCGCTTGTCGATGACGGTATCCATGTCGATGCGGTCGGCGAACTTGTTTTTCTCGTAGATCTTATGGACCTTCTGTACGAGGACGTCCTCGTAATAGCTGCGATTGAAGATGCTGATGGAGCCCTTCTCGGGGAGCGCGTCCCAGAAGCGCCAGAGGAAATCGTGACGATTCTCCTCCGAGCTCGGGACCTTGAAGCTGTGCTCCGAAACGCCCTGCGGGCTCAGGCAGGAGAGAACGGCGCGGACGGCACCGTCCTTGCCGGCGGCATCCATAGCCTGAAATACGAAAATGATGCCTTCCTTCTGCTCGGCAAACAGCTTTTGCTGATACTCGTTGATCTTTTCCAGATTATCGACGAATTCGTCGATCGCCTCGTGTCTTTCCTTGAATTCGCCCGTATCACCGCAGTCAAAGCTCTTGATGTTGAATGATTTCGTGCCGTCATAACGATAATTTTTCATACAATTCTCCAAATTATAAAATTTAAAACTCTGACTATAACGCTTACTGCGGGAACCGTGACGAAAGGATGTATCATTCCCACTCTTCCCCGGTTTTGTAAGTCCACTTCCAAATGCTTAGTTTTAGCCCGTTTTTAGCCTTATTCTTACGTGTTTTCCGTCTATTCCATACCGTTTATCACTTTTTGTCGCGGATTTTTGTTGCACGACTTTTGAAACCGGGTCAGACGTAACTGATCTCAAGAGTCTCAAAACTCAAAATTCAGCTCAAGATTCTTCCGGCATTAGAAGCAGCTAATAATCGTCAATTTGCTCGCCAAAGGTATTCCTACATTCCTATTATTGTGAAGTAGTCATACTTTGAAAAAGTATCCTCAACCCATGGTGAAAGAATCTCAATGACTTCTTTCCATATTCCTCCCGCCTTAAGAGCACATGCAGCAATCCTTTCCCAATCTTGTCTGTTTACAAAATTATCACCCATAAAATCATAGTTCTCTAATGTCTCTGCAAACAAACTATCAAGATCCAGCTCAATAACAGTCTCATCTTCTAAATAAAGAGAGTCATCCTTCCAGTGCGGGTTTTCATCATTTTCGTAGTCTATTATCCCTTTTTGAATCTCATAAAATCTTGTATGTCCTGTTGCTACCACTTGCGGTTTATCAACAAAATATTTCATAATATATGTCACTTCAAATCTACTCGTCTTATTAAATTTAAAATTTGATAAACAGCTTTACTCGTTAGGATTTACTATTCCATAAAGAATAATATC
>JAKSPU010000007.1 GCA_024404505.1 Clostridia bacterium | reverse complement strand
GCGTCCGGCACCTCTCCGCCGCCCCATGCCTTTGCCATGTCCGCGAGCATCCCCACGTGGGTGGCGGCGATCCTGCCGTCGCCTCTCATGTCACGATACCGGAATATCATGTGAAGGAAAATTTTCAGGTCGTTGAGCCGTCCCAGTGCCTGCGCTTCGGGGTACCTGCTCTCCTCATACAGCCGCCTCTCCTCCTGCTCGGCGTCCACGGAGTCGTACAGCGTGATGCCGTGGGGCATTTTGCGGACGCCGCACTGATCGGAGAACAGGAGGTAGGTCTCCTCATCGCCGAACAGGTCGTCCGGGTCAGCCCTGACGGTCGTGTACTCCGTCCAACCGACGTAACCATCCGTCAGTCCCTGCGCCTCGTAGCGGCGGACGAAGCCCTCCCCGAGCGGGAAATACCCGTCTCCGGTGCCCTCGTATTTCGTCAGGAGGTAGACGGCTCTGCGGCTCACGTCGGGGATCTCCGCCTCAAAGGAGACAAGACCCACGCCCGGCGCGAAGATAAACGTCTGCTCGCCGTCGCGGTATTCCGCGCCGGTGCCGTGGCCCGCCGTGTGCAGTGTGACCTTCAGGCAGCCGTCGAAACTACCCGCCGGGACCGTGACAGTCCCGCAGGCGGCGCAGGCGATCCCGGTCGTGAGGACGTACCCCCACAGCGTCCGCCGGACGGTCTCGGTATATCCGTCCGTCCACGCGTCGTTCCAGAGCGTCCCCGTGTTCTCATGGAGGATATCGTAAATGAAGTTATCGAGCAGAACGCGGCTCTGCACGGAATCGTCCCAGATCTTGATCTCGAACGACCAGCGTGAATTGTAGTCCGAGAGGCACAGCCTGCCATTCCGGCGCGAGAGCAGATTCCGGTTGAAGAAATTCCAGCGGTTCTCCGTGTCCGTGCCGGGCGTGAGGGACGGGACACCCGCCATGATGCGCCGCGCGACGGAGGAAGCCGTCCTTGTGTGCGCCTTCTGCGCCGGCGTGACGGCCAACTCCTCCGCCCGCCCGAGGTAGTCGGACACGTCGGAGTAGCGATCCTCGCCGTTTTCATAGTTGTAGTACTCGTTGGCGACCGCCTGCATCATGTCCTCCCAGCAGTCCCGGCAATAGTCCGCGCGGGACACGTCGGTGAAGCCGGACAAAAGGTACGTCCCGTTGACGGTGCAGGTCACGGCGTAGGTGATCTCCGCCTTGACAGAGGAATCGGGATTCAGCATCACGTAGCGCCATTCGTTGTCCGCCGCCAGCGGCAGAAGGCCCGCGCCCCGGACGGTATAGCCGGACAGCGCCGTCACGGTGGTGTACCCGTCCCGGGTGTAGTCCTGCCGCACGATGCCGACGCCCTCCTTCCAGAAGGTCACGCAGTGCGTGAACGCCTCCCGGTATGCCCACACCTCGCAGCCGTCAAACCGTCCGGCGGGCGTGTCCACCGTTTCGCCGTCCCGCAGATGATACAGCCGCTCGCGGCTGTTTTCCCCCGCCCTGAGACCGGGGAGCGTGAAATGCCCGTCGTACCCGGCGGCGTTGTAGAACAGGTAGCAGGACTTCCATTCGTACGCCTCGATGTCCCCGAACAGGATGCTCTGCTCGTCCCAGTACATGACCTCCCCGTCCTCCGTGCGCAGCTCCACGACGTGCGGCTGCACGCCGTACCGGTTGGCCGGCAGGCCGCCGTATGTATCCGCGCGGTCAAACGCCTGCCCGAGGAGCGACGAAAGGCTCGCATCGACAGACGCCTCCGGCAGCCACGCCCGCGCCTCTTTTGCGGCTTGGAGTATCTCCTGCCGGTTGGCGTTGAAGCCCTTTCCGTCGTATATCAGATTCCGGGCGATCCGCAGCCACGTGCTGCCCACGGCGGCCTTGAAGCCGTTGCTTTGCAGCTCGGGGATGGCGGTGTCGCGGAGCCACTGATTTCTGTCCATGCCGCCGATCTTCTCGCTTTCGCGCAGCACGACGAAGCTCATCACGTCCTCGTTCTTCCCCGCCAGCGCGGCCTCCCTGATGCGGGTGAGCATGGCGTCGCTCTGCTCCCCCATCCACCACCAGCCGCGGACGAGCACGTCCGCCAGTGCGTGACTCTTGTCCCGGCTGTCGGGCAGCGCCTCGACCTCGGCCAGCACGTCGCGGTAGACCGTCTCGAAGCCGGTCTTTTCCCGCTTGTACTTCCACTTTTTGAGTTCCTCGACCTTTTTCATCACACGTTCGGTCAGCGTGTCGTTTCTTGTCTGATCCATTGCATCCAGATCCTTTCTCAATTTTTTCCGGCCGTCATAGAGCTGTGCCTTGACGGTCCCGATGCTCACGCCCAACCGCTCGGCGATCTCGCCGACGGTCTTTCCCTCGAAATAGTGCAGACGGATGATCAGTCTGACCCGTTCGGGCAGCCGGTCGATCCCCGCGTGCAGGGCGGTGTGTTCCTCCCTGCGTTCGTAGGCGAGTGCCGGATCGGTGTCGGGGTCGGTATCGGGCAGGCAGTCCTCAAGCGCGTCAAAATCGACATACGCACGGTACTGCTCCATCATGCGGCGGGCGCAGTTCTGTGCGATGCGGCAGACCCAGCCGCGGTATCTGGACGGCTCCGCCAGCATATCCAGCTTCATCCACGCCGTGACGAACGCGTCCTGCGCCGCGTCCTCAGCGAGGTACGCGCTGTGCGTCACGGTCTGCGCCGCCGCCAGCACGGCCTTCTGATACCGGACGACCAGCACCTCGTATGCCGCCGCCTCACCCGACAGAGTCAGCATGACCAGCGACTCGTCGTTCAGTTCCGCATATTTCATTTGCACCTCCGGTTTCCGGACGCCTCCATGCATGGCAAGGCGCCCGATCCAACAACGTTGTTCATCCATACGATACGGGATCGGGAGAAAAGGTTTAGAAAGGATGCTGCGTTCCACGGTTTTATTTTACCATAAAAAGAGATGTTTGTAAATAGGGAGAGGCGAACGGATTTCATTTTATGGCGGCTCTAAAAATTCATCGCACGGTGAATATTTAGAGACGCCCTTTATAACAGAGGGGAGGGGGCGCCGCAGCGCTTTTTCTTTCCTATTAAAGGGGTCAAAGATTCCTGTCTCCCAAAACAGCAAAACGCTGGAAATGTATTGACAATTTCATTAATATATGATATTATGTATATTATGCAAGAAAATTCATTTTTCAAACGAGAACGGATGCTTTAATGATGAATCATCCGGACGGAGGATATACGGACATGACATTCACAACCCTGTCCATGGTCATCCTGCTGGTCACGGCAGGTGGAATGGTGGTCGGCGGGCTGCGGGGATACCGAAAAGGCGCGCCCGTATCGTTGCTGCGCCTCGCGGTCATTTTGGCGGCTGCCGTGATCGCCGCGCTGTCGGCGCCTGTGCTGACCCGACTCACGCTGGGCGGCCTTGCAGATACCATTCTCGACAATCTCGACCTGACCGGTCCCTTTACGGGATATCCCGGCTACGCCGGCCTCTGCCGCAGTTTCCTGTCGGGGCTGCTTTCTCCTGCCGTCGGGCTTGTCCTGTTCCTGCTCCTGTGGCTCGTCGGCGGTCTGATCATATCCGCTTCGGAAAGGCAGGAAAAGCACGCCCCCGGGCAGCGCAGCCAAGGAAAGTCCGCAGAACGTATAATCGGCAGTGAACAGAATCCCGACCGGGCGGTCGGCGCCGCCGTCGGAGCCGCAGCAGCCTTCGTGATATGCGTGATCGTATTCTCACCCGTGACGGGCAGTCTCAAAACGGTCGATACCATGATGACGGTCCTGAACCGTACGGAGGGAATCCACCTCGGCAAGCTGAACGAAAGCAACCGGCAGTCGCTTGCCGTGTATGCGCAGGATCCTTCGGCAGAGGTCCTGTACGCGTGCGGCGGGCGGTTGATCTACCGGACGTCCGCCCGCACCCGGATCGACAACAAAACCTGTCTGCCGGTTGACGAGCTCGTTTCAGCAGAGCCCATTTTGCGCGGTTTGCGTGAGAATCTGCCGCTGCTCACGAATCCCGCAAATCCCGATCCCGCCGGAACGGCGGGCACGCTGCAAGCCCTGATCTCCGAGGCGGAACGGTCTCCCTGCACCATGCACATCCTGCCTGATTACGTTCGGGCGGAGGCGCCGGTATGGCTGGCTGCTTATACGGAAAGTGCACAGGCATCGGACAGCGTTGAGTCCCCGATCATCCAAGCGATGCTCGGACGGCTTTCACTGGTCGGAAATGAAACGGTGTGCAGCGACCTTGACGTCGTGATGAGCGTATTCGAGGAGTTCGGCACGCTCCGGGGCATCCCGCAGGAAAAGATCCTGAACAGGATGACCGAGGAAAGCTTCCTTGAAGCCGTCAACGCCGAACTGCAGCGCAGCGAAAACCTTGCCCCCTGTGCGGAGTCGCTCAACGATACGGTACGCATTGCGTTCGGTGCCGTCATGAGAGCCAAGTGCGGAAGCATGCCGAATGAGTACAGTACGTTTATTGCCGACCTGACCGATACGGTGAACGGCACCGCATCCTATTCCGGCGACCGCCGCCTGACGACGATAAGCGACTGCCTGTACGATTATACCGGCATTATGGGCATCAATGCCTCCGACGATATGCTGACCGTCATGTCCCAGGCCATCGCCATGCAGTTTGACGACCGGAGTGATAACGTCAATGCAGACGAGGTCGCGCAGGTGTTCGGCATCCGGCCGGAGTCTTGGCACGCAGGTGACGGAACAGAATAACCTTCGTTCCACCGAGGGCAAAGCCCGCCAAGCCTGAAGAAAGGAATCGTCCCGCCGGCAGAGAGGCGCGGACCGGAACAGAAATATGGTTATAGTCTTTGATACCGTTCTGAAAATAGTCGGTGTGGGTATTCTGCTCGCCGCCGGCGTTATCCTGTATCTGATCGCGGTCACACGAACGATCCCCCGCCGCGTGCTGCGCCCCGTTTATTCGGCGAAGATGAGCGACCGCGGTCTGCGGCGGTGTCTGCTTCCCGAAGGACGGGCCGTCGTATACGAGCCGGGCTGCCGCCGCGCACCGTCGATCCGTCAGTACGTGATCATCGTATCGTCGGGCACGGGGCATAAGATGATGAAATGTCTGACGGACGGCCAGACCGATCAGATCGGGTACGATGTGGCGGTTTTTGACACCGACGATCGTCTGACGGACATCCTTCGGGTCGACGAGTACCTCAACCGGGCGTCCTGGACGCAGGCCGTCATCCTCCCGCCGGAGACGAATTACGTCAGCGTCATACAACGTACACGGGACGGCGCGCGGATCTCGGACGAACCGATCTTTGCGTCCGCAGCCGCAGGCCGCGTCGCGGCCGTTGCGCTGACCGTCGTGCTGACGGCTGCGCTCGCGGCACTGATGCGCCTATCCTTGTCTGAGATTTTCGGAGCAGTTCACCTGGCGGGTCAGGTGATGCCCGTATCATGGGGCGTGACGTGCCTCACAGGGGCATTGATCGGCGCTCTTCTCGGCGGCTGTATGCTGCTGCGCGACAGAAAGCTGATAAGGACGGTGATCAACATATGAGCCGTGCGTTTGCAGTCGGTAAACCGAAATACAGATGGATATCGGGGATACGCAGCCGGGTGTTCAAGGCACGGGACTGTACCGAGAGCGCCATGTCCGGGCAGGTCTGCGTCGGGCAATACGTGCTCCTCAGCGGTGAGGAAGAGAACGGCACCGCCGCGCAACGGAGATCCGTGCAGAATAAATACCTGCTGATCCGTTTCCGTAACGATACTTCCGGGAGAGTCCACGAGATTACCTGCGTCGTGGAGCAGTTGGATGCCAACGGCTGCATCCTGACCTCCTCCGACTTTACGTTCCCGTATCTCGCCGTCGCACCGGGCAGCACGTATACGCCGCAGGAGGCGCCGCTCCTGCAGCCCGCCTGTGTGGACGTAAACGTCCGTGTCACGTCCTATACCAGCGGCGCCTACCGATATGCCTTGCGGGACAGCGGCGTGACGGTCAGCTTCGTCGGGCAGCCGCGTCCTGCCCGGACTGCCGCCAAAGCCGTCGGAGAGCAGTCCGTCGTGGGCAAACTCCCGGCAAAGAATACCCCGTTCTTCTGGATGGCGCTCGCCGCCGTCACGGTGCTTCTCGCGCTGTCCGTGTATTGGGTGCTGTATGATTACGCAGCCGAACCCGTGCAGAACTTCCTGAAGGATACCGTTCCCTCCGCGATCGGGCAGTTTTTCGGCAAAACGCTGCCCGGCTGGTTCAGATTTGTTTTCGTCGAGGAGCTTCCGCGCATTCTCAATGATTTCTTCGGTCGGATCATCCCCGAAGGGTTCCGGTATATTTTCAGGCATACCCTGTACCCGCTGTTCCACAAGACGACTGAGGCAGCGTGGATCGTGACACGTTGACGATGCCCGCGTCTATGCCGGGTCAGTACAGAAAACAGGAAAGGCAGTCATCCGAGATGTCCGATTACACACAAATCATCAATAACCTGACGCAGACTCAGATCCTGCGGCTGCTGGCCGATTTCCGGGTGATCACGGAAGAAGAATACCGCGACGCCGGAATCCCGGCGGTCGTGATCGGCCGTGTCTCCGATACGTTCGGGGATGGACTGCCGTCTCCGGCAGCGGTCGTCTCCTCGTGGGATACAACGGTCATGAAGCAGACTGCGGCAGCAGCCGTACAAAAGCTGCGCCGCGGCGGCGTCAACCTCGCCGTGATCCCTTCTCCCGCCGTCGGGATCAGCCCCCTGTCCGCCCGCTTGTCCGAGGACGGACTGCTGAGCCGCGCCACGGTCGGAGCATACCGTGAGGCTTTGACAGCATATTCGATCCCGTTCGTGATAGGTAACAACGGGCTTGACCCCCGTGACGCCGACTGGATGGGAAATGCTCCGGACGAACGTACTGTATACGAAACCCTGACAGCCGTTTCAACCGATCAGAACGCCGAAGATGCGTTTTGCCTCGGCGTGACGGTCAGTATGGGCAACGAGTGCGAAGCCTTCCGCCGCGTCGGACTTGAGGCATCCGCTGATCTGCCCGGTAGTGTGTTCTGTATCGACGTACGTCCGGGTGATTCGGTGAAGCTGCTCATGAAGGGCTGCGTGCTGGTCGGCGGGAACGTATCCGAGCTGGCTTCCGCCTTGTCCCGATACAACGAGGAAAAGCGGGAGATCGACGCGGGACGCCGGGCGCCGGACCGTCTGTCGCAGATGATCACCGACGGAGAAGCTTTGCCGGATGATGTGCTGCGTGCTTCCCTTGAACGCGTGATCGGGATCGCATTCAGGATCCGGTCACTTACGGAGACCGGGATGGATCCACAAATGGCAGCCCAGCCCATGCTTCAGGCGGATCGTATAATCCCGTCGGCGTCGGTGCTGCTGCGCAACCGCGATCTTCTTCCGCTGGTCCTGCCCGCCCCCCGGAAGAAACGCTTTCCTGTCGGCGGCGGTACGGATACGCCGGAAGCTTCCGGCACGGTCGCTGTCATCGGCAGCGTGATCCTGTCGGACGGCCCGGCCGATACGGCACTGACTGTATTCATCGAAAAGCTCTCTGCCCTTCACGCAAAGGACGTTACGTTCTGCCGGGGATATGACTGTTCCGTCTGTGACGGTGGGGATGATCTGATCCGGGAGGCGTATGAGGCAGCGAAAAACGCCGACCGCGTCATCCTGTGCCTCGGTCCGACCCCCGTTCAGAAATCCGGGATGCTGCGGGCCGGCACCCGTCAGCTCCCCGCCAACCAACTGGCATTGGCGCACGAGCTGCGCGCCCTCGGAGACAAGATCGCAGCAGTCGTATTCAGTGATCTGACCTTCGATACCGCGTTCGCGGCGCCGTTCTCTGCTCTTATCAAAATGCCTGCCCCGTCGCCCGCAGTTCTGTGCTCAGCGGCAGATATCCTTTGCGGCACAGCGGCTCCCGCCGGCCGCCTGCCGGTGACGATGTACGCGGACACGGACCGCATCGTCTCCGAACGACACCGCGCGCAAAGCCGCTACGGCTTGAAGACGGGTCCCTTCACGGGGTACCGTGCCTATCCGGATACGGGGATCCCCGTCGACGATCTTCAAGGAACCACCGGCACGAGCCTCTTCACGGAGGGCTTCTGCTTCGGGCACGGCCTGACATATACGAAGTTCCGGTACAGCCGGATGAGCATAGCCGACGGTCAGGTCTCCTTCACCGTCACCAACACGGGCGATCGCCCCGGCACGGCGGTCCCCCAGCTGTATATCGGGATGAAGCAGTCCCGTGCTATCCGGCCGGACAGGCAGCTGTGCGGCTTCCTGACGGTCGAGCTGCAGCCGAAAGAAAGCCGCATATTGACCATGCCGCTGCAGCTGCCCGAGGTCTCCGACGGCACGTCCGGGCAGCAGGTGACAGAGCAGGGCGATTACGTCATTATGATCGGTGAATCCGCAGCTGACATCCGGCTGTCAAAGGTTTATACATCCGGGGAGGCCGTCGTTTCGTCCGACGCGGAGCCGATCTCCCGGTACTGCGTTTCCGAATCCAATATTCTGCAGGAAGGCTATACATTGGAGGCACACTATACCATGAAAAAGAGAACCCCGAAAAATCTGATCCTGGGCTTTATCCTGCTCGCGCTGGCCGCGGGTGTCCGCTTCCTGTTTGCGGACCTCGGCGTGAATTCGATCGCCGTCAGCGTGATCGCGCTCGTACTGTTCCTGTGCGCCGCGGCGTGCTTTGTGTTTGAGATCATCGACCGCAGCCGGGAAGAGAAACGGATCGTCAACGAGGTGAACGAGCTGAACGACCGCTTCTTCGCCGACGCGGACACCGTGACCGTCACCAACGTCTCCGAGGTATTCGTGAAGGAATTCGACCGTGTGAAAGCCCCCGTCACCAAGGCGGTCGACACCGTGCGCACCGACGACGAGTACCGATATATCGACCGGGCGTATACACTGTCTGATGCGGCGGACGACCTCATCCGCTACGCGGCGGCACAGGGTTATCAATTCACGGAGGATGCGGCCCGCACCGTACTGGCTGCCATGTCCTCCTCTCGCCTGCTCGTTCCCTGCGGGATGGGCGAAACGGACGCCGCCGTGCTGCAGGAGCTGCTCTGCGGCTTCTTCGGGACGGCCGCCACCGCGTCCGCGCCCGAGTCGCTGACGGACGAGGCCGGACTTTTCATCACCGCGACGCCCGACGGCAAGGCATACTCCGGGCTGTACAACGCCGTCGAAGCAGCGGGCAGCAAGCGGCAGGCGATCACGCTGCACCGCCTGACCGATATACCCACGGACGGCAGCGCAGCCTGCCTTCTGCCCTTCGTCCGTTTTGCCGCCGGTCCCCGGACCGCCGACACCGTCCGCTTCACCGGCATCGACGGTGCCGCGCATACGTTGAATATTCCCGTCAACTTCTGGCTGATGCTGGACCCCGGACGCCGGTATCCCGTGCTGCCCGGTCAGGTCTCGCCTCTCATCGCCGAATCCGCCGCGTTCTTCACCTGCGCCTTCCGGAAATGTGAGCCGGCCGCGTCCGGCGAGATCAGGACACTGTCCTTCTGGCAGTTCCGTTACTTGTGGGAAAACGCGCAGAACGGGCTCGATATCAGCGAAGATATGTGGAAGCGGACCGACGAGCTGTCCGCCTATGCCGCGCAGTACGGCGGCTTTACCATGAACAACCGCATTGCCACCGGCCTTGAGCAGTATGCGGCGACCTACCGAGCGTGCGGCGGAGACGCGGACGCTTCCATGGATCACGCCGTCGCCGCCCGCCTCGTGCCCTGCGTCCTGCGCGCGGTGTCCGGGAAGCTGCAAGCCGGCGACATGACGCCCGACGCAGCCGTGGAAAGCATCTTCGGCGAGGACGCGTTCCCCGCGTCGGTCAAGGCGGCACGCCTGCGCCGCGCGGGAACGGACACCGAACAGGCGTGAAGCGCGAAGGGAGAAAACACATGACACACGCATTGTATCGGTTGTCTCCGGGTTCGGGTCTTTTCTACCTGGATCTGACCGCCTATGAAACGCCTCTCATCATCGGGGCGCTGGCAGTCATAGCTGTCATCATGATCTTGGCCGTTTTTCTGATCGCGGACGCTTTCGCCAACCGACGGACCGGGACCGGCGAGACAGCCGCCGCTCCCGCAGACAGGAGCGCCGAAGAGGACCCCGAGTCATCCGCTGAGGGTGAGGAGGGGGATCATAAGGACCGATTCTGCATGCTGACGGAGATTGAGAGCCGGAAGGACAGCTTCAGCAAGGACAGCTACGACGATCAGATCACGCTGGAGGAGTTCTGCACACGCTTCCGGGATTACTCGGCATACAGTCTCGGGCTGTATTACAGCATCGACGACATCCGCCGCTTCATCGCGGGCATGGCCGTCTCGCATATCATCATCCTGCAGGGTATGTCCGGTACGGGCAAGACCTCTCTGGCTGTTGCCTTCGGGCGCTTCACGGACCGGCAGTCGTCTGTCATCCCGGTGCAGCCCATGTGGAAGGAGCGCACCGACCTCATCGGCTACTACAACGAGTTCACCAAGCGCTTCCATGAGGAGCCGCTGCTGCAGCTCATGTACGAAGCGAATTACAGCAAGGATATATACGTCACCGTCCTCGACGAGATGAACATCGCCCGCGTGGAATACTACTTTGCGGAGTTTCTTTCCATGCTCGAGCTGCCCGATCCGGAGACGCGCTACCTCGGCGTCGTCACCGACAAGTGGGAGACCGATCCCCCGCAGCTGAAGGACGGCAAGATCAAGGTGCCGGAGAATATGTGGTTCATCGGTACGGCCAACAACGATGACTCGACCTTCGCCATTTCGGATAAGGTCTACGACCGCGCCATGATCATGAACCTCGACCGCAAGTGCGAGCGCTTCAGCGCCCCGCCGACCGCCGCGGTGCATCTGTCCGCCGAGCGTTTCAAGGCGCTCACCGACGCAGCGCTCAAGGATTACCGCATCAGCAGCCGCAACCTGCAGCGTCTGAAAATGCTGGATACCTACATGACCGATCACTTCCACGTGACCTTCGGCAACCGCATCATGAAACAGATCACGACCTATATCCCCGTCTACATCGCCTGCGGCGGTGACGAGCTGGACGCCCTTGACGACATCCTCGCCAAAAAGGTCTTCCGCAAGCTCGAGACGCAGAATCCCATCTACCTCAGGACGGCCGCTCAGGGGCTTGCCGACTACCTCGACAGTCTCTTCGGCGAGGACCGCATGGCCTCCTGCCTCGAATTCATCCGCAAACTGCAGCGGAACGCGTAAAACCCAATACCGAATGAGCAGCTGCCGGGCAGACGGCAGCGGAACGGATGCAGCATGAACCAACAGGATACGTATTACAGAGCCCTGCGTGACTATCGGAAACAGACGTCCGCGAACCGGGATTGCGAGTCGGCGTGCCGGTCTTTTTCCGCCGCGTCCGGTGCCGGCGACAGCATGACGGTCAAGAGAGCCGTCTGCCACGTGGAGGAGGACTGGATCGAGGCGATCGAGGAGGGGCTTACCTATATCGAAAAGGCTCTCAAGGAGGAGCGTCAGTTCATCCAGTCCAACGGAGAGGTCGTCGTTATCGAAAAGGTCAAGCACGTGTCCACGGAGTCCGTCGTCCACCTCGCGCAGCACAGCAATCTCATCACGCGCGAGCAGAAAGAGGACGAGATCGTGCCGGACGGGCTCTTTACGGTCGAGCGCCTGAACGAGTACGCCGTCTATGAGAACAGATTCCTGTATATGCTGCTGCGCTACCTGCAGGATTTCATCACGCTCCGGTACACCAACATCCTGACGCTGACCAACCGTTATGAGGGCACGCTGGAAATTGACCGTGTTTCCTCCGCTCACGGGCGCAGTCTGGAGTACAAGGTCTACCTCCACGAGCTGAACGAAGATGACTCCTACCTGCGGGACCACAACCCCTGCCGGGACGTGCTGGAACGGATCAATCTGATCCTCAAGGCGGTGCTGGCGTTCCTTGCCAACCCGATCATGGAGTGCTGCGCGAAGGTCGCCATGATCCGCCCGCCCATCACCAAGACCAACGTCCTGAAGATGAACAACAACTTCAAGGGCGCGGTGCGGCTGTACGAGTATATCGTGGCTTATGAGGGCGACGGCTATTCCGTCGAGCGTCTGGAGTCCACGATCTCCCCCTTCCGGGATGAGCTCGGCGCGGGTATGTCTGAGGCCGGTCTTATGTCCGCGTTCCTGATGTACGAGTACGGCCTCGGACTTTCCCGGGATTTCAAGCAGGCATACGATGAAGAAGAGAAACGGCGGATTCAGGAAGAACTGGCCAAAAAGCAGGAGCAGCTGGTCCGGCTGAAAAGACGGCTGGAAAAGTCCGAGATCGATCCGGCCGAGTATATCCTTGAGCTGGAGAAGCAGAACAAACAGCTGGAGCGGGAATCGGCCAAGCTCCTCCCTCTCCGGGACCGTATACACGAGCTTGAGGAGACGGTCGGGACCTTGAACAAGGAGATCTCACAGGATAAGAAGGTCATTTCGGCTCTTGAAGCCGAGATCGAGGATACCGTCCGCCGGTATGAAGAAAAGATCACCGGCATCAACGAGGAGAACGAGCGCAGGCTGGCAGATCTGACCGCGGCGCACACACGCGAGACGGAGTCGCTGCGGGCAGATTGCGAACGAAGACTGGGGGAACAGTCGGAAGCCTATGAAGCCCGGCTGGCTGAGCAGGAAGAAGCGTATAAATCGGCTGAACAAGCGCACGAGCGAAAGGTCGCCGAGTTGAGTGCGCGTCACGCGGAAGAGATCCGCGTCATGCGCGAGCAGGCAGAGGCGGATGCACAGGCTTACAGGCAGCAGTTGGACGATCAGAGAAAACAAGCCGCAGCAGCTGCTGCGGAGATGGCTGCAAGAATCGCAAAAGAGCAGGACCACAGCCGTGAGCTTGGAGAGCAAATCCAAGCCGAAGAGCAGAAGAGGCTGGTCACGGAGGCTGAGCTGCTCAACCTGCGCCGTGAACAGGGTCTGATCGGAGAAAACGAGACGTTTACGAACGAGGAATCGTTCGACGAGGTTGAAAAACAGTATCTCGCGTTCAGGCAATTCTACCGTGAGCAGTGGAAGGCCTGCCGCAAGGATATCCGAAGATCACTTTTGACACTTGATAATTTCCGTAAGCCCAAGGATCAGACAGTTCTCGGCGATCCTTCCGGGAACAACGGAGAAAGCGGTCTGCCGGCACCGGATGCCGATACGGGTGCAGCTGCGGAAACGGATACCGATACAGTTCAGAATAACGGGGACAATCATGATGAAACGTAAATCAATCGTACTGCGCGTCGCACTTGCCGTTGCGGTGTTTGTTCTGGAGAGTCTGCTCATCTTTCTGACAGTAAACAGCATGCTGCTCGACCGTACCGACAACCGAATCAGCGGTGTGATGATCATGCTGCTGCTTCTGACAGTCCTGACGCTGCTCGTCGCCCTGCTGATCCTGTTTTTGTCCCTGCGTCGGAAACGACAGGCTGCGGCCAAAGCCGACAGGCAGTCCGAAGAAAAGCCGGACCCCGAGTCATCCGCTGAGGGTGAGGAGGGGGATCATAAGGACCGGTTCTGTATGCTGACGGAGATCGAGAGCCGGAAGGACAGCTTCAGCAAGGACAGCTACGACGATCAGATCACGCTGGAGGAGTTCTGCACACGCTTCCGGGATTACTCGGCATACAGTCTCGGGCTGTATTACAGCATCGACGACATCCGCCGCTTCATCGCGGGCATGGCCGTCTCGCATATCATCATCCTGCAGGGTATGTCCGGTACGGGCAAGACCTCTCTGGCTGTTGCCTTCGGGCGCTTCACGGACCGGCAGTCGTCTGTCATCCCGGTGCAGCCCATGTGGAAGGAGCGCACCGACCTCATCGGCTACTACAACGAGTTCACCAAGCGCTTCCATGAGGAGCCGCTGCTGCAGCTCATGTACGAAGCGAATTACAGCAAGGATATATACGTCACCGTCCTCGACGAGATGAACATCGCCCGCGTGGAATACTACTTTGCGGAGTTTCTTTCCATGCTCGAGCTGCCCGATCCGGAGACGCGCTACCTCGGCGTCGTCACCGACAAGTGGGAGACCGATCCCCCGCAGCTGAAGGACGGCAAGATCAAGGTGCCGGAGAATATGTGGTTCATCGGTACGGCCAACAACGATGACTCGACCTTCGCCATTTCGGATAAGGTCTACGACCGCGCCATGATCATGAACCTCGACCGCAAGTGCGAGCGCTTCAGCGCCCCGCCGACCGCCGCGGTGCATCTGTCCGCCGAGCGTTTCAAGGCGCTCACCGACGCAGCGCTCAAGGATTACCGCATCAGCAGCCGCAACCTGCAGCGTCTGAAAATGCTGGATACCTACATGACCGATCACTTCCACGTGACCTTCGGCAACCGCATCATGAAACAGATCACGACCTATATCCCCGTCTACATCGCCTGCGGCGGTGACGAGCTGGACGCCCTTGACGACATCCTCGCCAAAAAGGTCTTCCGCAAGCTCGAGACGCAGAATCCCATCTACCTCAGGACGGCCGCTCAGGGGCTTGCCGACTACCTCGACAGTCTCTTCGGCGAGGACCGCATGGCCTCCTGCCTCGAATTCATCCGCAAACTGCAGCGGAACGCGTAAGGCATTACCGCACAATGATGACGGCGCAGATGCGCCGTCAGAAATTTCGTCAGATGAAACAAAATTCCGCGCGTGCGGTGACTCCCGCACGAAGGAATTTTGTAAAATATGACGGAATTTATGCAAGCATATGTGCCGTCAAGGCGTCAGCCGTGCATTGTGCGGTGATGCCGTAAATCTTTTCAGGCAGCCGTCCGTGCTGCCCGGACCCCGGAAGGAGGTACGGAAATGAAAAAGCAAGAAACCGGCGGCGGGATGCACCCTGCCGTCATCACGGTCTGTACCCTGCTGGTCGTGGCCGCCGTCGTTCTGTCGGCGTGGATCGTCCTGCCCGGCTTCTTTGATCGGGAAGAGGGCGGAGAACGTCAGGGCGGCGGATGGCTGTCCAAATGGTCGTCCTCCCGCGAGCCGCGGTTGAAGAAGGGAGAAGCGGGTGAAGCAGGAACGGGAGCAGAAACGGGAGAAGGTCCCGGATATCTGGCTCCCGGTGAAGACAGCGATATTCTGGAGCCGTTTGCCGATCTGGATACACCGTTGGGCGGCGTGATCGGCGGATCAGCTCCCGACTACCCCGTTTTCGCTCTGTTTTCGACCGCAAATGACGATGTATACCTGCAGGTCAAGAGCTTCGGCGACTATACCGGGACCGGCTGGCTTGATGCCGTCCCGTATGAGCAGACCTTTGGGGACGATTTGTCTGCGCGCAGACTGGCGGCAAGCAGCCTGCCGCATGATCAGGAAACGGACAAACGCGTCACGCTCCGGATGCTCGGGAAAGAGTTCGCGGTCCCATACTACACGTTCACTTCCAACAAGCCCTGCACCATCGCGGATACGGGGGTAAACGCCGGACCGGACTCCGAATACACGTTTACTTACGGCTCTGTCACGAAAGAAACCGAGTGGGAGGTCAGCCCGGAGGCCGCTGCATACGAGGCGGAATATCGGGATTTCGTATACGAGCATTATCTGGCGGTGGACCTGGAGACTCACCTGTTTCTGGTGGATTGTATGGCTCGTTACGATCTGGTGCCGGGTGACAGCCTGACGATCGAGGGAAAGTACGATCTGGTCAACCGCGCTGCGGCCTTCATCGCCCATTCCGCCCAATACGATCTTTTCTACGACCGCAGTCTGGACAGTGAAGGAAATATTGCCGTAGCGTTCCTCGGTCAGTACAAGCACGGCATCTGCAGCCACTTTGCCACGGCAGCCACCCTCCTGTTCCGCACGATGGGCATCCCGGCCCGCTACACGGTCGGGTACGTGGCCAAGACAGAGGCCGGGGAATGGGTCTCCGTCACTACGGAAACGGCCCATGCGTGGGTAGAGGTGTATCTCGACGACATCGGCTGGATATGCGTTGAGGTCACGGGTTCGGATGAGCCCGCCGAATCCGATGAGCTTCCCGAAGAAGGCCGCTTCGGAAACGAGCCGGGGATCATGGACGGAGACAGCGAAGCCGGCAGTTCAGACGAAGAAGGCGGCTATTCCGGCAGAAGCGGCATGGGAAGCCTTTCTTCATCGATCCTCAATAAAGAAGGGACGATCGGTCATTCAA
The DNA here is from genome assembly GCA_024404505.1 of Clostridia bacterium. Classification (GTDB taxonomy): domain Bacteria; phylum Bacillota; class Clostridia; order Oscillospirales; family CAG-272; genus CAMEON01. The sequence continues at coordinate 26,843 of JAKSPU010000007.1, read as the reverse complement.
GTGACAATGAGCAGGAAACCGACGATGATTTGCCCCCGGACCTGGTTTTCCTTTTACACGGTTTCCGTACTGAATTCGTATATCTGCAGGTCAAGAGTTTCGGGGATTACACCGGTCAGAAATGGCTGGACGCGGTCGAATATACGAAAACCATAAGCGACGGCAAGTCCGCCCGTATGCTTGCAGGCGAGAGTATGAAACTGGCCGGAGCGGACGAGGACCTGTTGACGATACAGATGCTGCAGGAGGACCTCGGCGTCCCCTACTATACGACGAACGTCGCGCAGCCCTGCCGGGTCGATGATCTGAATGTCATGCCCGGAGAAGATACCACTTACGAGGTCACGTACTGTCACCCGGATACCGACATGCTGATTGCAGGGATCGGCACTCTGTCCTCCTATGAAAAGTCATACCGATCCTTCGTATACAGTCAATACCTGAATCTGGACAATGAAACGTACGAGTATATGCGAAAGATCATCAACGATCACAATTTCCTGCTGCCTCCACACGCTTCGACGGCGGAGAAGCTCGTATTGATCGAACAGGTAGCCCGGTACGTCCGGGCAGCGGGAGACTATAACGTAGAGTATGATCCTTCGCTTGACAGGGAAAGCAATATTGCCGTCGCATTCCTGGATACATACCATAGCGGCATATGCAGCCACTTTGCGACAGCAGGCACTGCGCTTTTCCGCGCGATCGGGATACCCGCCCGGTATACGATCGGATTTAGAACGGATGTGAAAGCCGATAAATGGACGCCTGTATCAATGTTATCTGCGCACGCGTGGGTGGAGGTATATCTTGACGGGATCGGCTGGATCTGTGTGGAAGTAACAGCCGCCTTCAACGGATCCGGTTCCGCGGCAGGCAGCGATGAGCCTCCTCCTGCAAACCCATATGAATATGAACAGTATATCGTCACACCCGTGACGACCAGATGCCGCTTCGACGGCAGTGTGGTCTATCCTGAGCAAAAGGTAAAAGGGCTGGAGAAATTAGAGGATAAAGGTTATACTTATCAAGTCGTGATCAACGGCTACGCGAGAGAACCGGGATACACCGAGGTCCGCATCGACAGTCTGCGCATATACGATGAGTTGGGCAAGGACGTCACGAATACGCTGACAATCGGCATCAGAAGCGGGTATATCCATCTCTACTACGATGAGATCCTTTGCGTGAGCGACGGCTCCTCCGGGGTTTATAACGGTCAGCCCATCGTCACGTCCCGGGACGATTGCCGCGTTGAATCCGGTGAATTGATGAGCGGTCACTCGGTGATCTTAGACCCCACGGGAAAAGTAGACTCGGTCGGCACCGGTCCCGCGAGCTTTGATATTCATATCGTCGATCAGAACGGCGTTGATCGTACCTCGTGCTATTGGCCCGTACGCCGTTTCGGCACTCTGACCATGGAGCCCGCTGAGCTTACCCTCAAGGCAGCGGATGCGCAGCGTCCGTTCGACGGCACACCGCTGACGGCGCCGGGATATGAAATCATTTCGGGAGCCCTTGTACCCGGCGACGTTATCGAGGTCTGTGAGGTCGTCGGCAGCCAGACGCAGATCGGACGATGCGACAACATCATCAACATCGGCACGTTGAGAATCGTCAATCAGGACGGGACGGACGTCACCGCCAATTACCACATCGTTACGGAAAAAGGTACCTTGAAAGTCACTTACTGACCTTCTCGGAAACAGCAGTTGAACGGGAGCAAGTATGAAATACGGAACGTATAAACGGAGAATAGAGAAAGCAGCCGACTTTATGAAAGCTGTTTTCGCTCATATCGGGCTGATCGTCATCGTGACGTGTGTCATCGCGGCAATCTTTGCCGCCATGCTGCTCATCACGGGATCGGTGACAGATGAGCAGAATATCCCCGATATCGTCAGATACGGGGATCCTGTCCTATACTCCGCGGAAGGCGTCCTCTCCCCGCTCAGCCTTGAATACGGCGTTCCCGACGGACAAGGAAACGTGATCTGGTCTGATCGGCAGCCCGTTATGCCGGGAAGCTACTCCGTCCGCACCGTCACGAAGGGCCTGTTCGGGGGTACACGCTACCGCAAGACCCACGATTTCTCCATCGTTCCGCGAAAGCTCCTTCTGGAACCCGAGGAAGGTGAGTTCGTGTGGGGCAGCGAGCCGACTGTCAAAGCCGACACCGTTTACGGGGATACGCTGCAGTCATACAGCTTGAAATGGGGAAATATGGCTGCGGAAACGACCGGTATCGGCATCGAGCCGGACTCTGTGGTCATTATCAGCGACCTCGGTGTGGACGTCACATACGCATATGAGCTCGACCTGCCGGTGAAGCAGGTACGCATCCTTCCCGCCGAACTGACCGTCACGATCAAGGAAGTCTCTTTTACCTACGACGGGAAACCCCATTCCTGTGACAAAGACCAAGAGATCGCGCCTGACGGGACGCCCCTTTCCTGCCCCGATTACTACGAGATCACGGCGGGCGGCATGATCGACGGCGACAGGCTGTCGGCTGTATTTGACGCACAGCTCACCGACGCCGGAGAGGTCGAAAACAAGCCCGTGTTCCACGTTCTCCGGAACGGTGAGGACATCACGCTGCACTACACGATTCAGGTGATTCCCGGAACGTTGACCGTGACGAAGCGGCCGCTGACGATCGAAACCGAGACCTCCGAGCGGGAGTATGACGGGAATCCCGTCACCTACCGGGGCATCACGGTATCGGAGGATGCGCAGCCGGCCGAGGGCCAGCACGTCGAAGCGGACTTCATCACGCTGACAGACGTCGGGACAACGGAGAACCTGCCCGTCATCCGCGTTCTGGATGAGGACGGGGTCGACCGCACCGATAATTACGCGTTGTTCATCATACCCGGCACGCTGACGGTCACGCCGAAACCTCTCCGGATCACGACGGACAGCGCCGTATGGACGTATGACGCAACCGTACACGCCATGCCGGAGGTCCTCGTGGACGGTCTGGCAGACGGTCATATATGGAAAGAATGTTCCGCTCCCGAGCTGACCGACGTCGGACGGATGCAGAATACGCGGGAGATCGTGGTCCTCGACGCCGCCGGACAGGACGTCACGTCCAATTACGCGGTCACGACCGAGTTCGGCACGCTGGAAGTCACGCCTCTGCCCGTCACCGTCAGGACACCTGACGGGACGTGGGTGTACGACGGCGTGATCCACGAGGCACCGGACGTCTCCGTTTCCGAGCTTCCGGAGGGCCACGTTATGCAGCTCGGGGAAGTCCCGCAGCTGCGGGAAGCCGGACAGGCGGAAAACTCGCGCGGCACCGTCATTCTGGACGCGGACGGACGGGACGTCACCCATAACTATGATATCACGACGGCGTTCGGCAGGCTTGAGGTCACACCCCGGCCGTTGTCCGTCACCACGCCGTCCGAAACGTGGGAATACGATGGATGCGTCCATTCCGCGCCCGATGTCAATATTGAGGGGCTGGCAGACGGTCATACCGCAAGGCTCGACGATGCGCGCTCCCTTCAGAACGTCGGTACGGCGGAGAACGGGCACAGCATAGCGGTCCTTGATGCCGACGGGCAGGACGTGACCGCCAACTACGAGATAACGACCGATTTCGGCACGCTTGAGATCACGCCCCGTCCGCTCGTCGTCAACACGAACAGCAATTCGTGGGTCTACGACAGCTATGAGCATGAAGAAACCGGCTTCAAGCTCGGCGACGGCACGACTACAGCACCGGACGAGAAGGTCCTTCTTTCCGATACGCCGGCCATCCTGCACGCCGGCAGCGTCTCCAACGACGCTGTCTGCCGGGTGATCAGGTCCGACGGGACGGATGCCACGTCCAACTATCAGATCAAGCTCAATCCCGGGACCCTGACGGTCACAAAGCGACCTGTCAGCTACTCAACGTCATCCAAAACGTGGACGTACGACGGCGAAAGCTATCAGGTCACAGGGTATAACCTGCTTTCCACCCTCCAGATCGCTGTCAACGATACGCCGGAAGGACGATTCAAAACATTCCGCGACGCCGGTGTATATGAAAATTCGCTGGAGGACGGTTGGTACATCCGGAGTATGCTGACGGACGAGGACGTCACGAGGGATTACGACATAACCTTCACGTGGGGCAAGATCACGGTCAACAAACGGAAGGTGACTGTCACGAGCGCTTCCGTAACCAAGGAATACGACGGAACTCCGCTTGAGGCCCCGGACTTCACCGTAATCTCCCCAATCACATGGGCAGCAGGGGACCGGCCTGTCGACGGCACCTACCCCTCCATCACGGATGCGGGCAGCATCATCAATCAACCCGACAGCCTCCGCGTGTACAGGGACGCTGATTCGCCGCAGCCGATCGACGTGACAAATAACTACGACCTGACGTTCAAGTGGGGGAAACTGACGGTTACCCGACGGCCCGTCACGCTCAAGGCTCTCGACGCGGAGAAAATATATGACGACCTGCCGCTGACGACCACCGTCGCGGTGGCGGGGCTGTCGCCCCGTCAGATCGTCGCGGGTGAGGTGCTGACCGCCGAGGCCGTCGGCTCGCAGACGGACGCAGGCATGAAAACCGCAACGGTCAACCCTGCCGTCAAGGTCACGAAGGCAGACGGCAGTGATTCGACGGGCAACTACCTGTTCACGTTTGAAAGCGGTAAGCTGACCGTCAACAAGCGCCCGATCATCGTCGAATCTGTCACCAGGCAGAAGAAATACGACGGCAAGGCACTCACCGACAAGACCTGTCAGACCGCGCCCGATTCGCCGTACCCGCTCGTCAGCGGTCATACCCTGACGGCCACGATCACCGGTACGCAGACCAAGATCGGGTCATCCCCCAATACCATCAAGGCGTCCTCGGTCAAGGTCCTCAACGTCAAGAAAGCCGACGTGACCAAAAACTACGATATCCTCAGTGTCAGCACCGGCACGCTGACCGTGCTGCCTGCGATCACGATCACAGTCAGCACCGGTTCCGCATCCAAGCCCTACGACGGAACGCCGCTGGTCTGCAATGAATACTCGGTCGAGTCAGACGGAGCGATCCCTTCCGGATACAAGGTGCTCGTCACCGTGACCGGCAGCATCGTCGAGCCGGGCACAGCCCCCAACACCGCTTCCGTGAAGGTTGTCAATGTGAGCGGGAAGGACGTAACGAATGAGTATACGATCCTGACGAAGGAAGGCAAGCTGACTATCAGCCAAGATCAATCTCTCGCTGGATATGGCCTTGACTCCGAGTCTGTGATCGGTGAGATGACGGCTACCTCGTCCGGCCCTCTGTACCTGCGACAGTTCTCCTATTCCGACTATACCGGAACAGGATGGCGAAGCGGTACTCCCTACGGGAAAACGCTGCCGGGCGGTGTCAGCTATAACCTGCTGACCTCGATCGCATTGCGCAATTCGGGTCAGTACGAGCTTCAGACGGCCGTTTTCACCAACATGAGTTTGTTCATGCTGCCCTGCTACATCGAGCAGGCGCCGAGCTGCTATACCCCCGACGACGACGTGTATTACACGGATACGTTGAGCGATTACACCGCCGTCTACTACGACGCCGATGACCTTCAGAAATGGAATTCGCTGAAAAATCAACTCGGCGAGTATGCAGCCTATGAGGCGGAGTACCGGGCTTTCGTGTATCCCGAGTATACCCGGATCGATCAGGATACCGCCGACTGGCTGCGGGCGAACGTGATCGACGTTCAGCACTTTGATGCCTCCGATCCGACCATTATCAATCAGGTGGCCGCGTTCGTGCGCAGCGCCGCCGAGTACAATCTGGAGTACGACGTAGGCCTCGACGCCAGCACCAACGTCATCATCGATTTCCTGTCGACCTATAAGGAAGGTGTCTGCCGTCACTACGCATCTGCAACGACACTGATCCTCCGCGCGCTGGGCATCCCCGCCCGATACGTTGAGGGCTTCTATGTGGCAGCTCAGAAAGACGAGCTTACCGAGATCAAAACACCCGGACACGCCTGGTGCGAGGCTTACGTCGACGGACTCGGCTGGATCATCGTGGATTCGACGCCGGGCGACTGCCGTTCCTGCGGCGGAGAATCGGGCAGTGTATCGGGCGGTGGCTCCGGTGGAGGATCCGGCGGAGGCAGCGGTTCCGAGGCACAGGAAATTACGATCCGACCGGTCTTCCGGAGCAAGGTGTACGACGGTACGCCCCTGTATGCCCCAGCCGAGTTGGATTATGATCCCGTACTTAACGACCTCATTCAAAACGGCTATACCTATTCCGTTACGATCAAGGGTGAGCAGACCGTCATCGGTGACGGCATAAGCAGCGTAACCGATTTCCGCTTGTACGATCCGCTGGGGAATGACGTGACCGAGTCCGCGCGATACTCCATCACGAAGGAAAACGGCGTGCTGCGTGTTTCCGGCGGCGAGATCCGCGTTTTCCCGTATCAGATCTCCAAATACTACGACGGAACGCCGCTGACCTTCGACCCGGAAGACTTCGATTTCCTGCAGCTCCCTGATGGCCTGCAGGTTATGATCACTCCCTTAATCGAGGAAGTGAACGTCTGCCGGTACTCCCTGTCGGATATGAATACCCACATCCTTGACATTCTGGAATGGAAGATCCTGTTGGATGGGCAGGACGTGTCCGACAAATTCATGCTCGTCTTTGACGTGCCTGACGGGATCGACCGTATCACATACTGTCCTTATGAGATCAGACAATGTGAGATCGAGCTTACTTCCGAGTCGGTCACCAAATTATACGACGGAGAAGCACTGTCCTCCTCCAAGGTCTGGATCTCAAAGGGATATCTTGCGGCGGGTGACACACTGTACGCAAAGACCGATTCCCATATCACGGATCCGGGATTTACCATCAACTCGATCCCGGACGCGTTGGTCATGATCATCAACCGGGCCAGAGAAGACGTGACAAAGAATTATAAGATAACTTTGATCGAAGGCATTCTTACCGTGCTTCCCTCCGAGTAAAAAGGGCTGCCGTGCGTACGCACGGCAGCCTTTTTTTCATTTTCAGGCAGATCAATCACTTCCGTAAGTGCCTTAGGTCACGATCGTCAGGCAGACGGCTTTCCCGATGCCGCAGCCTACGGGCACAAGCCCGTTCATATACTGCCCGCTTGCCGCGCCGACTCTCTCTCCGGGGCATTAGTCACCGTTGATCCAAAGCATTCAGCCGTGCCTCCAGCGCCTCCTCGTCGTACTCGACGTCATACGAAAAGGCGCGGACAAGCTCCGCGAGGGCTTCGAGGCTCCCGTCCGTCATCGACCATTGATCCATGATCGTCCGCACGCTCTCCCGCACGAACGCGATCCGCGCTTCCGGGCGGCCGTCGTACAGCGCGTCCGGGACGTGGCGGTAGTACAGGTACTCCTCCAGCCGGGCCGCCGGGCCGGACGACGCCACGCCCGCGATCAGGCGGTCGCGCAGGTCGAGCAGGTATGCCTCGTCCTCCGACAGCTCCTCGTCCCCTCCGTCGTCCTCCAGCGTGATCAGACGCAGGGGCGTCTCCTGACCGAGGATCAGCCGGCAAGCCTCTTCGCAGACAAGGCCGAGCCCCAACTCGACCCGGTCCGACCAGAAGCTGCGGAAGCGGGGATGGTCCCGGCAGATCTGACACAGGCAATCCTCGCCGTGGTCGACGATCATCCGGCACAGGCCGTCACCGCGCAGGAACGGGCAGCGCTCGCCCGGCAGCAGCGCGATATGGGGCGGGTCACCGTCCTCGATATGGCAGGCGATATCCGGCATCGCGGAAAACCGGGCGCAGCTGTCCTCGTCGACGTCGATCTCCCAGCCGACGCAGCAGGTATGCCGGCAGGCCCCGGCGATGCAGTGAAAGTCCGGATAAAAAGCCGGTGCGATCAGCTTCATTTCGGTCTGTCGCTTCCCGGTTTACTCGATCGTCAAAATGTCGGAGAAGCCGGTGATCTCCAGCACGTCGTTGATATCACTGTTGACATGGCGCAGGACCATGCTGCCCTGCTTGTTCATGCGCTTCTGGCCGACGAGCAGGAGGCGCAGTCCTGCCGACGAGATGTACTCCAGCTTCTCAAAATCAAGGATGAACAGCGTGACGCCGTCCAGAGATTCCGCCATCACGCCCTCCAGCTGAGGTGCGGTGGTAGTGTCCAGACGTCCGATCAGGGCAAGCTCAAGGGTGTTTTCGTTCTGCTTCTTGATGATTTCCATCGTTTCAATTCCTTTCGTCTATCGGCCCCGTGAAGGGCCGTACTGTCAGGCAGAGGGCACGTCCTTATTGATGTAGCCCTTGTCCTCATGGCCGTCGATCTCGCGGATCCAGCAGTTCCGGGGATTCTTTTCGGCCTGATACCACTCCGGAGAGTAGTGGAACCACCGCATCAGGAAGGTCCGAAGGGTGGTGCCATGGGTGAACACGAACAGCGTATCGACGCCGTGCTCATGGTAGTCGCGGTAGATCGTCCCCATGAATTGGTGGATGCGGATCGCCACGTCGAACGGTGACTCGCCGAGCGGCATACGGGCATAAAACTTGCCCTGATTCTGGATCTGGCGCAGGTACTCGTCGTACTCCACCTCGAACCGGCTGGCCCACTCGGTCTCGGGCAGCGAGTCGAACAAGCCGAACTGCTGCTCGATGAGTGTGATGTCCTCCCGGATATCCGTGATGCCGAGCGATTTGTTGAACTCCTCGCTGGTCTGCCGCGTGCGGAGGTAGGGCGAGCGCCAGATGCGGGCGCCGGACAGGTCGACGCCGTGCTCGTCGCAGTAGGCACGCAGCCACTGCCCCTGCAGATACGCCTGCATCTTACCGCGCTCCGTCAGGGAGACAAGATGGTCCGGGAGGCGGCGCTCGTAGTTGTCCCCGATATTGGCTACGGATTCACCGTGTCTGATCAGGAAAATATGCATTCCGCCCCTCCTCAGAAGTCAAGTGTCGTCACGGAGCGGAGCAGCTCGCGGATATGACCGATATGGACAGCCAATCTCCTGCCGGCCTCCGCCTCCGACGGATCGGAATGCTTGACGATGAATCGGACGACGCGCAGATGACCGAGCAGCTCGATCTTTTTCCCGACGCTGCAGAGGACGTCCGGGGCATCGGTGCCGAGGTAGACGGGCAGGAACCGCTCCCATACCGCGTCGCAGGCTTCGACGGTCATGCCGAGGAAGTCGTGCGCGTTATTCGGATTGGTTTCGTTGAACGCTTGATACACGGAGTACACGATGCTGAGGTCAAAGATGGGATGGCCCCACGAGAGCGTATCCATGTCTATCATCAGCGTTTCACCGCCCTGCGACATGACGTTATTGGTATGGTAGTCGCAATGCAGCATACGGTGCACGTCCGGGAGAGCCGTGATCAGGCTGCGCAGCTTCTCCGTGTCGGCCTCTCCGAGCCACGGCGCCGCGGAATCGACCTGCTTCAGGATCTCCGGCTTCCGGTAGGGCATATCCGTTTCCTTGACCTCGGTGCCGTGTATCCGGCGCAGCAGCCGGGCGTACTCGTCGATGTAGTACGTCCGTTTGTCCGGCTCCTCCATGATCAGCTGCGAGAACGACTTGGCGTTGAGCAGCTCGAACACGGATCCGAACTGGTCCCCGACCTTGACGATATCGTAGGAGATCGCCGTCGGGATGCCCAGCACGAAGGCTCTCCGGGCCATTTCGCGCTCATGCTTGATGTCGGGCAGGCAGTCCGCGAACTTGTACACCTTCACGATGGTGTCCTCGTTGTACCGGTACACGGTCCCCTTGGCGCCCTGACCGATGACGGGGCATCCGTCCACGGACATTTTGCGGTACGCCTTTTCGATCGTCATCATCTCCGTGAAGCCCGTCATCTCGAATATGTCGTACAGCTCGGAGCCCGCGTTGACGATCTTCAGCTCCGGCTCGGATTTCCGGATCCGCAGGAGCACGCGCAGGCCGGCACTCGAGATGTAGCTCAGCGCCTCCGTGTCCAGCGTCAGACTCTCGTGGGGCGTGCCCGCGATCAGCGCGGTCAGCTCGGCTCCCTTTGCCTCGGCGTTCGTGGAGTCGATCCGCCCCTCAAGGAAGACGGTCAGCACGCCGTTTTCTGTTTTCATGTTCATATCTTTGTTCCTCCGATTTTTTTGGCGATAGTCAGGATATTGTGTCCGTTCTCGTATTTATACCGGATATCGTCCATGGTCTTCTTGACCATGAAGATACCGAGACCGCCGATCTCCCGCTCCTCGGCCGACAGCGTGATGTCGGGATCCTGCCTGTTCAGCGGATTGTACGGGATGCCCTCGTCCTCGAAGCGGATGTACACCGTGTCGGCATCCTCGTGACGGATGACCTTGACCGTGATCGGTCCCTTCCTGTTTTTATACCCGTAACGGACGATGTTGCTGTACAGCTCGTCGATGGCGACGTTGATCTGGATCACCGTCTTCATCGGGCAGTCCATCTTCTCCAGCTCTCCGTCGACAAATTCCGTCACCGCGGTGATATCGTCGATGGCTGCCTCGTCGAAGCGGATCTCGGGGGGCGGCGGCGTGCCGATGAATCTCATGGCGACCATGGTAATGTCGTCGAACTGGGGCGCGTCTCCGACGAAGGCGTCCACTTCTTCACGGACAAAGCGGCACACGTCCTCCATGCTCTCGAATTCACGGGAATTGAGCGCATCGAGCAGGCGCTGCTCGCCGTAGAGGACCTCTTGAGCGTTGGTCGCCTCCGTGACGCCGTCCGTATAGAGGTAGATCACGTCTCCGGGCGAAAGCGTCAGCTCCTGCGTCTTGTACTTCACGTCCTCAAGCCCGGCCAGCACGATGCCGGATTTATCGCGCAGGTACTCAAAGCGCCCGCCGGCGTGTCTGACCAGCGGCGGATTATGACCCGCGTTGGCGTATTGCAGCAGACCCGTCTGCAGATCGAGGCTGCCCTGCCATGCCGTCACGAACATACCGGCGTCATTGCCCTCGCACAGGGCGTTGTTGCCGGCGGTGAACACGTCGCACAGCGGCAGCTGGGCCTCGGTCAGGCTCTTCAGCTCGGTCTTGGCGCGCATCATGAACATGGCGGCGGGGATGCCCTTGCCGGACACGTCGGCCACGAGGAAATGCAGCGTGTCGGTGCCGGTCAGGTAAAAATCGTAGAAGTCGCCGCCGACCTCGTTGGCGGGATTCATGAGCGCGAAGATATCGAAGTCCTTGCGCTTGGGGAAAGCCGGGAACACGTTGGGGAGCGCGGATTTCTGGATGCTCTCCGCGAATCCGAGCTCCGTGTCGATCCGCGCGGACGCCTCCTCGATATACTGCTTCAGCGTGTCGACCGTGGTGTTGATGTCGTCGGACAGGAGGGAGAATTCGGCGCTCGAGCGGACGTTGACGACCTCGTCGAGGTCCCCCGCGGTGATCCGGCCGAGCGACTGGTTGACGCTCATGATCTGGTCGACGACGACCTTCTTGATCAGCAGGTAGATCAGCCCGAACATGACGGCGAACACAAGGATCTCCATGAAGGTATTGGCCGTCACGGCGACGCTGCGGGTCCGCATGGCCTCGGCCTCCGGCAGCACGGACAGGATGATGTAGCTCTCCGCGTGGCGGTTGGACAGGAAGCACGGCTCCCCGGCGAGCGTCGCGGAAAAGATCACGTCCTCGGCAGGGATGCCGGTGTCGATCAGATCTCTGGTCAGCGTATCGTGAGGCAGGTCGTCCGGTGCGCTCAGGATGCCGTAATTCTTGTCGATGATCAGGATGAAGCCCGTCTGGCCGACGTGGCGGTTCTTGGTGATGTCGATGACGTCGTTGTCGATATCATGCTGGATCTGCAGGGCGTCGTACCCGATCTGGATGAAGCCGTACTCGGTGCTGACGCCTGCGTATTTGCGGTACACGTTTTCATCGTATGAGATAGGGCCGTAATCCTGCACCAGCTCCTCCGTTCCCTGCAGGAGCCGGAGGAAGTCCGCGGACTGCTCGCCGGACCTCATATCGTACCCGACGAAATCCGGGTTTGTGCTGGCGGTGATGATGCCGTCCCGGTTGATGAGATTGATCTCGGCGATCTCCCGCCTGTTCGCCACGGCCCTCAGGTCGTCGACCGTGACCTCGTCCGCCACGAGGCGGGTCAGATTCAGCAGATTCTCGTCGGAGGCATCGCGGATATCCGCCTCCACCTCGTCGAGCGCCATGATCAGCAGGCTGTCCCGCTGATTGACGGCGATGCGGTCCTGAAGCCGGAAGACAAACAGCGAGGTCGCCAGAAACGCCAGGATGACGGTGATGAGCAGCCACCGCTGGATGGTCTGCGTGATCCGCGACTGCTCTCCGGTCGCTGTGCCGTCTTTTTTCTCACGACGGCTCTGCGAGATCAGGAGCAGCACGACCGAGGCCAGCATGAGGGACAGCGCGTTGGTCAGGATCATCACGGGCGCTGCCGCCTTCAGGACGTTCATGGCTCTTTCGGGATCGTTCATGTTGGTGACGAATACCATGGTCATGTGGAAGACCTCCATGACCACGCCCACGGCGAAGGAGATGAACCAGCCGGGATTCTTGTTCTCGAACATGAAGCGGCGCAGGACAGCCGCGTAGATGCCTGCCGCAAATGTGGATATGGTGCAGGCGAGCCGCGTGAAGGTCCCGACGCCCCATGCGACGGCGATCCACCGCTCCACGGCGCCGATCACGCCGGCGATGATGCCCGCGGGGCCGCCGAACATGAGTCCCGCGGTCAGGACCGCGGCGTCGCGGCAGTTCACCTGAGCGTCGTTGATGTCGATGCCCCACTCGGTCCCGATGATGGCGAGGATGCCGAAGCACACACCGTAAATGATCTGCCTGACCTTGCCGGAGAGGCTGCCGAACCGGGTCTTCCTATCCAGCAGGTACAGCACTACGGCTGCGATGACGGGCAGCAGCGCCGCCACGCACAGCTTTATGTAATTGATATAATCATCCATTGAGGTCTCCTGACTTATCTGAAAAGTGGATATACTGCGTCATAGTAATTATAGCATAAATCCTGCTGTTCGTCAACTACCGGAAACGGGATACATCGAATATTCTTTTCTTTTCCCCGATCCGACAGAAAAAACCGGCGCGGTGCGCCGGCTTTTTCTGTCAGATATTTCAATAATCGGACGCGAGCCTGCCCTCTTCAAACAGCGTGCGGACACGGTCGTAGACCTCATCCGGGATATACGGCTCTCCGAAGGAGGAACGGGGCAGCAGCTGGTCACCCGCGACGTCGGGATTCGTGCAGGCGTTGTCGTGCCGCCACGCGTCACGCTGCGCGGGATCGCGCAGGTCCGGCACCTCGATCGCCACGTTGCCGGCCAGCACGGACCGGTAGCCGAGCAGACCGCAGATGCCCATATCCACGGCGTGATACACGTCGATCGACCACTCGCCGTCGGGACGGCCGAGGATCTTTTCAATAAAGAAGTGAGTGGAGTAGAAATCGGAGCCGCCGTGTCCCGTGAAATGCTTCGCGGCTTCGGCAGCCACGGTGGTCTCGGGATCGTAATGCTCCCACGAGCCGCTGCAGCGCTTCTCGCCCTCCTTATAGACGTTCAGCTTGGCGGACGGCTCGAGGCGTCCGGTCTCCATGCTGCCCTTCCGGCAGTACAGCTCATAGTTGACGGAGCCGGGCTCGCGCTTCAGCCAGCCGTGGATGGACTTCATGACGGCGCCGTTCTCCATGGTCACCATCTCGATGCCCACGCCGCGGTACAGACCGAGGTTGAGGTTGTCGTCAAAGGGCTTGATCTCAAAACCGACGACGGACTTGGGCCGCAGGCCCGTCATCATCATGAGCGGACCGAAGGAATGAGTGTTGTAGAAGTTGGCGAACTCGCGGTTGCGCCAGTGATCGCGCTCACCGTAGGTGATCTGCGGCCAGATGTTGGCACAATCGTGGATGTACTCACCCTCACCGTACATGGCCTCGCCCAACTCGCCGCTCTTGTACCGCCGCCACATCTCGAAGGTATCGTGCATATAGCAGTAGTTCTCGCCGTAGGCATACACGAGTCCGGTCTCCTCGACCGTCTCGATCAGCTCGACAGCCTGTGCCATGGTCTCGCAGGGCTCGACCTCGGACAGGACGTGCTTGCCATTCTTCAAAGCCTTGATTGCAAAGACCGCGTGCTCGTGGGCGTAGTTGGCCAGCACCACGGCATCCATGTCATAGTCGATGAATTCGTCGAAGGTCGGGAACAGAGCGATCTCCACGCCGCACTCCCTTGCTTTCTTGGCCGCGCCCTCCAGCAGCGCGGGGACCTTATCGCAGACGGCTACCAGCTCCGCGTCGGGATGATGCAGCAGCACGTCGATCATGGCGGTGCCTCTGGCTCCGCCGAACACGCCGATCCGAAGTTTTCTGTTTTTCATTGTTGACTCCTTACCGTTATTATCTATTATCATGGGCCGGACAGGCCCCGGGATGAGATCATAGTACCACACACGGGACGAAAAGTCAATAGTCCCGCGCGATTCCGCAGGCGGTCAGCGTCCGTACGCGCCCTCCATCATGACCGTCAGGTGAATGGCCTCGTCGATGCCGCAGCCGGCAGGCACAAGCCCGTTCATGAACTGCTCGATGGGAGCGGGCTGCCCGGGCAGCAGCTCGGCGGTCTCGGGCTTGTGCGCCGTGACGTGGCTGCTGTGAACGACGGTATTGCCCGTCATGGTAATATAGCCGGCTTCTCCGCCGACCTCAAGGATCACGGGGCAGTCCGTGGTATTGAAGCCCGTCTCATTGACGGCGACGCATCCGTCGGTGAAGGTCATGGCGGTCACGGCGTTATCCTCGACGCCGTCGGCGTTCTTTTCCCGCACGGACGGCTTTTCGCAGAACAGGCCGAAAGCGGAGGCGTAGCTTACCGGCAGCCCCTTGAGCATATCGATCAGGTACATACCGTGCGCGCCGAGGTCTATCATCGCGCCGCCGCCGCACTGAGCGGCGTTGTAGAAGTGGGGCGGCAGCCAATCACCGGAGGAGCCGGTGTGAGCGTTGCGGAAGCGGATATAGTTGACGCGGCCGACGTCGCCGGACTCGACGAGACTCCGGACGGTCATGACGGCCGGGTTGAATTTCCACGGGAAAGAAATGACGAACGGGACGCCCGTCTCGGCAAGCACCTGCCTGATCTCAAGGCAGTCCGCCTCGGTGAGCGCCAACACCTTCTCGATGAAGATCGCCTTGCCCGCACGCGCTGCGGCGATGACGTCCTCCTTGTGGCGGTCGGTAGCCGAGCAAATGATGACGCCGTCGACGTCGTCAGCCAGCAGCTCCTCGCGGCTGGCGTACTGTCTGATGCCGAACTGCTTGGCGAAATCCGCGCACCAAGCGGTGTTCTCCTCCCAGACGCCGGTCAGAGTGCCGAGCGCGGCGGCTGTTTTCGCGTAACCGGGAGCGTGGACGTGCCATGTGCCCAATACTGCAACTTTCATGAATACATCCTCCTGAAATAACGTAATTGATGCCCCGCGCGGGGTGTCTCCGATGCGTATTATATATTATCGTATCCGCTTTTTCAACAGGTATCGGGCAAAACGTTGAATTTCGGCATAATATACATTTTATTTCCAGCATTTTCGTGCATTAGGTCTATCCCGACCGAAAATACCCGCATTTTGACACCGCCGGCGCCATCTGTTGCACAAAGCCCGTTTCCTGCGCTCCGAAGTCCCGCCGGGAGCGGAAAATTGAAACACAGGGCAAGAAATCCTGCAAAAAAATCGCAAAAAGCTATTGACAAAACCGGACCGCCGTGCTATAATATCGCTATCATTTCAAGAGCGACAGTTTTATTCATAATATAAGGATAGCAAAGGCTGTGACGAAGACGGTCCGCAAGCGTTTTTTCAGAGAGCCGACGGTCGGTGTGAGTCGGTAAAACGGATGCAGGTGACCCATCCCTTCCGAGCCGGGGGTCCGAATCCGCGGTGTGCGGCGTAGGCGCCTCCCGTATTGGCCGCGTCAAGGCCAAGGGGTTCTCATGACCCCGTGAGTGGCAGGAAAAACTGCAATTTGAGTGGTACCGCGAGTGTGTATTCACCCGTCTCAAAGACTTCTTTGGGGACGGGTCTGTTTTTTTATCAACTGATCGGAGGTTTTATCAGCCATGTCAACAGGAGCATCCGGCAAGCTTATGGAGGTCGCGCTCCGTATCCGCGAAATGCGCGAGATCACGGGACTCACCGAGTCGCAGATGGCGCAGAAAACGGAGGTCACGCTGCAGGAGTACAGACAGTACGAGGCCGGGCAGCTGGACTTCCCCTTCACCTTCATCCATAAATGCTCGCTGGCGTTCGGGATCGGCATCACCGATCTTCTGGAAGGCCAGAGCGCACATCTTTCCTCCTACACGGTCACCCGCCGCGGTCAGGGACACGAAACGGCAAAGGAGGACGGCATCGAGATCAAAAACCTCGCGCCGATGTTCCGCAAGAAGATTTCCGAGCCGTATTGGGTGCATTACGAGTACAGCCCCGAGCTGCAGGACAAGCCCATCCACCTGACCAAGCACTCCGGTCAGGAATTCGACTACATCATGAGCGGCCGCCTCAAGGTTCAGATCGGTGACAACGTCGAGTACCTGTCCGAAGGCGACAGCATCTACTACAATTCCTCCACACCTCACGGCATGATCGCCGTCGAGGGCCGGGACTGCTACTTCCTCGCGGTCGTGCTGCCCGGTGAGAACACCGCCGAGCCGGTCCTCCGGGATACCTTCTTCCCGACGCGGGCAAGCGGCAAGCGGCTGGTTTCCGACGACTTCGTCGCCGTCAAGGAGGACCGGAACGGCGCACCCGTCTCCATTGATTTCACCGGCGAGGAGTCCTTCAATTTTGCCTTCGACATCGTGGACGCGCTGGCCAAGCGCGAGCCGGACCGGCTGGCGATGGTCTACGTCGCCCGCGACAAGACCGAGCGCCGGTTCACCTTCAACGACATGAAGCGTGCCTCCGCCCAGTGCGCCAACTACTTCAAGTCGCTCGGCGTGAAGAAGGGTGACCGCGTCATGCTGGTGCTGAAGCGGCACTATCAATTCTGGTTTGCGATCCTCGGTCTGCATAAGCTCGGCGCGATCGCCATTCCCGCGACCAATCAGCTGCAGGCACACGACTTCCAATACCGCTTCAACGCGGCAGGCGTATCCGCCATCCTTTGCACGGCGGACGGTCAGGTGGCCGCGCAGGTAGACGCCTGCGCCGACGAGTGCCCGACGCTCCGGCAGAAGATCATCGTCGGCGGTCAGCGCGAGGGCTGGCACGACTTCGACGAGGAATTCCCGCTCTACTCCGCTCACTTCTACCGCACCGCGGACACCCCCTGCGGCAGCGATCCCATGTTGATGTTCTTCACGTCCGGCACGACCGGCTATCCCAAGATCGCCACCCACAACTTCAAGTACCCGCTCGGCCACTACCTGACCGCCAAATACTGGCACGGCGTGGACGAGAACGGCCTGCACTTCACGATCTCCGACACCGGCTGGGGCAAGGCCCTCTGGGGCAAGCTGTACGGTCAGTGGCTGTGCGAGGGCGCCGTATTCGTATACGACTTCGACAAATTCGACGCGGCGGATATCCTGCCGATGTTCGCCAAGTATCATATCACCACCTTCTGTGCGCCGCCCACCATGCTCCGTATGATGGTCCGTGCCGACATTTCCAAGTACGATCTCTCCTCGATCAAGCACATGACCACCGCCGGAGAGGCACTCAATCCCGAGGTCTACCGCCTGTTCGAGAAGGCGACCGGACTCCAGATCATGGAGGGCTTCGGCCAGACCGAGCTGACGCTGGCCATCGCCAATATGCGCGGCAATCCGCATAAGCTCGGCTCGATGGGCAAGCCCAGCCCGCTCTACAACATCGACATCGTGGACGCGGACGGCAATCCCGTGGCCGACGGTGTCACCGGCGAGATCGTGGTCCGCACCGACAAGCGCGTCCCGTGCGGCCTGTTCAGCGGTTACTACCTCGACGAGGAGAAGACCCGCGAGGTATGGCACGACGGCCTCTACCACACCGGCGATACGGCATGGCGCGATGAGGACGGCTTCTACTGGTACGTCGGCCGCGTGGACGACGTCATCAAGTCCTCCGGCTACCGCATCGGCCCGTTCGAGATCGAGTCCGTCATCATGGAGCTGCCCTACGTGCTGGAGTGCGGCGTGTCCGCCGCTCCGGACGAGGTCCGCGGTCAGGTCGTCAAGGCGTCCGTCGTCCTCGTGGACGGCAAACAGCCGAGCGACGAGCTGAAGAAAGAGATCCAGGATTACGTCAAGAAGCACACCGCTCCCTACAAGTACCCGCGTATCGTGGAGTTCCGCACGAGTCTGCCCAAGACCGTGAACGGCAAGATCCAGCGGAACAAGCTGTGAGCCGTCGAACAGACCCGCAGAAAGGAAGGATCAGACGATGAGTCAGATGACAGGTCTGGATTTCAAGATCCATGACATGGCGCAGCGTATCCGTGAGCTGCGCGAGATCACACGTTTCACGCCCGAAGAAATGGCACAGAAGACCGACGTGCCGGTCGGTGATTACCTCGCCTGCGAGCGCGGTGAGCGGGATCTCAACTTCGCATTCATTTACCGGTGCGCCCTCGCGTTCGGCGTCGACGTGACCGATATCATCGAGGGCGTCTCCCCGACGCTGTCCTCCTACACGCTGACGAGACGCGGCGAGGGACAGCGCATCGATCAGGCGCACGGCATGGAGTACTACAACCTTGCCGCCGCCTTCCAGAACAGGATAGCCGAGCCGCTGTACGTCCGCTCCGCCTTCAGCGAGGAAGCGCAGCACCGTGACATCGAGCTGACCACACACGCCGGTCAGGAGTGTGACATCGTCATCTCCGGCCACCTCAAGGTGCAGGTCGGCAACCACAAGGAGGTGCTGGCCCCCGGCGACTCCATCTACTACGACTCCGGCACACCGCACGGCATGATCGCCGTGGACGGTCAGGACTGCCTGTTCTACGCTATCGTCCTGAATCCGACCGGCGAACCGATCCCCGAGCTGTCCCCCTCCGAAGAGATCGCCACGTGGGGCCGCGCCAAGAAGGACGACAAGGACCGCATCTACCGCAAGTTCATCGACGTCACCGAGAACGAGTACGGCACGCCGACCGCCATCACCTTCAAGAACACCGAGCACTTCAACTTTGCCTTCGATCTCGTCGACGAGCTGGCCGCCCGCGAGCCCGAAAAGCTCGCCATGCTGCACATCTCGCAGGACAAGACCGAGCGCCGCTTCACTTTCCGCGACATGAAGCGCGCCTCCGCCCAGTGCGCCAACTACTTCAAGTCGCTCGGCGTGAAGAAGGGCGACCGCGTCATGCTCGTCATGAAGCGGCATTACCAGTACTGGTTTGCCATGCTCGGCCTCAACAAGCTCGGCGCGATCGCCATCCCGGCGGTCAACCAGCTGTTGGAGCATGACTTCGAGTACCGCTTTAACAAGGCAGAGGTCAATACCATCATCTGCACGGCCGACGGCAATACCGCCGCCGAGGTCGACAAGGCCGCCGTCCGCTGCCCGTCCCTCAAGAACAAGCTGATCGTCAACGGAAAACGCGAGGGCTGGCGCTGCTTCGACGAGGAGTACACGCTGTACAGCTCGCACTACAACCGCACCGAGGACGCGCCCGGCGGCGACGACCTCATGCTGATGTTCTTCACCTCCGGCACGTCCGGCTACCCCAAGATCGCCGCGCACAACTACAAGTACGCGCTCGGTCACTTCCATACCGCGCGGTATTGGCACTGCGTGGATCCGGACGGCCTGCACTTCACGATCTCCGATACCGGCTGGGCAAAGGCCATGTGGGGCAAGCTGTACGGTCAGTGGCTGTGCGAGGCGCCCACATTCGTCTACGACTTCGACCGCTTTGACGCGGCGGAGATCCTGCCGATGTTCGCCAAGTACCGCATCACGACCTTCTGCGCCCCGCCCACTATGCTCCGCATGATGATCAAGCAGGACATCTCCAAGTACGATCTGTCGTCCGTCCGCCACATGACCACCGCCGGAGAGGCGCTCAACCCGGAGGTGTACAGACAGTTCGAGAAGGCGACGGGACTCCAGATCCTCGAGGGCTTCGGTCAGTCCGAGTCCACGATGATCGTCGGCAACCTGATCGGCGCACCGCATAAGATCGGCTCGATGGGCAAGCCCGCACCGATCTACGACGTGGACATCGTCGACGCCGACGGACAGCCCGTCAAGGCGGGCGAGGTCGGCGAGATCGTCGTCCGCATCGACAAGGGACGGCCCTGTGGCCTCGCGGTCGAATACTACCGCGATCCCGAGAAGACCGCCGAGACGTGGTGCAACGGTCTGTATCACACCGGTGACACCGCGTGGCGCGACGAGGACGGGTACTACTGGTTCGTCGGCCGTGTGGACGACGTCATCAAGTCCTCCGGCTACCGCATCGGACCGTTCGAGATCGAGTCCGTCATCATGGAACTGCCCTACGTGCTGGAGTGTGGTGTGTCCGCCGCTCCGGACGAGGTCCGCGGTCAGGTCGTCAAGGCGTCCATCGTCCTCGTGGACGGCAAGCAGCCGAGCGACGAGCTGAAGAAAGAGATCCAGGATTACGTCAAGAAGCACACCGCTCCCTATAAGTACCCGCGTATCGTGGAATTCCGCACGAGCCTGCCCAAGACCTCGACCGGCAAGATCATGCGGAGCAAGCTGTAAGGAGGCGGCATGGAGTATACGTTCAAACGCCTCACGCTGCTCTGCGGCCACTACGGCAGCGGCAAGACCAACGTAGCCGTCAACCTTGCCATGCGTCTCAGGCAGCAGTATGAGAAGGTCGCGCTGGCAGACCTTGACATCGTCAACCCCTACTTCCGCGCAGAGGACAGCCGGAAGGAGCTGGCAGCCGCCGGGATCGACCTGATCTGCTCGGCGTACGCCAACAGCAACGTCGACCTCCCTGCCCTGCCGCAGGAGCTGTACCGTCTGACCGACGACAGGTCCCTGCACGCGGTGCTGGACATCGGCGGCGACGACCGCGGCGCGCTGGCGCTCGGGCGCATCGCCCCGGCGATCCTCGAGGAAAACGACTACGATATGCTGATGGTCATCAACCGGTTCCGCCCGCTCACACCGGACGCGGAGTCGACCGTTGAGATCATGCGCGAGATCGAACAGGCTGCCGGGATGCGCTTCACGGGGCTCGTCAACGACTCCAACCTCGGTCGGGAGACCACGGCGGAGACCGTGCTGTCCTCCCTCGCCTACGGTGAAGAGGTCGCCGCGCTCTCCGGGCTGCCGCTGAAGCTGACCGCGTGCGCACAGCCGCTGTACCCCTCGCTCGAGGGCAGGATCAAAAACCTCCTGCCGCTCGATCTGCAATCCACATTCTGATTTTTGATGAAAGGAAGATATACACCATGATCAAACTCACGATCCGGGTGGACAGATGCAAGGGCTGCGGCCTGTGCGTCCATGCCTGCCCCAAGAAGATCCTGCGAATCTCTCCCGATGTGATCAACATCAAAGGACATCACCCCGCTGAGCTGACCGATCCCGCCGCCTGCGTCGGATGCGCGTCCTGCGCCACCATGTGCCCCGACTGCGTGATCACGATCGAGAAGGAGGACAAGAACAATGGCTGACAAGGTACTTATGAAGGGCAACGAGGCCATCGCCGAAGCGGCGATCATGGCCGGATGCCGTCACTATTTCGGTTACCCCATCACCCCCCAGACCGAGATCGCGGCCTACATGGCCAAGCGGATGCCCAAGATCGGCGGCACCTTCCTGCAGGCCGAGAGTGAGATCGCGGCGATCAACATGGTCTACGGCGCGTCCGCGGCCGGTGTCCGCGCCATGACCTCCTCCTCCTCCCCCGGAATCTCCCTCAAGAGCGAGGGCATCTCCTACATCGCGGGCTCCGATCTGCCTGCCGTCATCGTCAACGCCCAGCGCGGCGGTCCCGGTCTCGGCGGCATCCAGCCCAGCCAGTCCGACTACTTCCAGGCCACCCGCGGCGGCGGTCACGGCGACTACCACATGATCGTCCTGACGCCCGCCTCCGTTCAGGAGATGGCCGAGCTGACCATCCACGCCTTCGACCTCGCCGACGAGTACCGGATGCCCGTCATGATCCTTGCTGACGGCACCATCGGTCAGATGATGGAGCCCGTTTCCTTCGACTTCGACATCAAGCCCGCCCCCGAAAAGCCGTGGGCGACCGTCGGTACCGGCATGAAGCGCCCGCACAACGTCGTCAACTCGCTGTATCTGAATCCCGCCGAGCTGGAGCAGAACAACTTCGACCGCTTCAAGCGGTATGAGATCATCGCCGAGAAGGAGACGATGTACGAGGAATTCATGACCGACGACGCCGACATCGTGCTGGCCGCCTTCGGCATTGCCGCGCGCGTCTCCCGCAACGCCGTGCTGGCCGCCCGCAAGGAGGGCATCAAGGCAGGGCTTATCCGCCCGATCACCGTCTGGCCGTTCCCGAAGGCACCCTTTGCCAAGGCTGCCGACCACTGCTCCTCCATCATCTCCGTCGAGCTGTCGATGGGCCAGATGATCGAGGACGTCAAGCTCGCCTGCGAGTGCCGCGTGCCGGTCACGCTGTGCAACCGCGTCGGCGGCATGATCCCCACCCCGAACCAGATCCTCGACGCTATCCGCGCCGCCGCCAAAGGAGGTAAGTGATTATGACCATCTTTGAAAAGCCTCATTCGCTCGTGGACATCCCGCTGCACTACTGCCCCGGCTGCACCCACGGCATCATCCACCGTCTGGTCGCCGAGGTCATCGACGAGCTGGGCATCGAGGGTACCGCGGTCGGCATCGCGCCGGTCGGCTGCGCCGTCATGGCCTACGACTACTTTGCCTGCGATATGATCGAAGCCGCTCACGGACGCGCCCCGGCCATCGCCACCGGCGTCAAGCGCGCCGATCCCTCCCACATCGTCTTCACCTATCAGGGTGACGGCGACCTTGCCTCCATCGGCACCGCCGAGATCGTTCACGCCGCCGCGCGCAACGAGAACATCACGGTCATCTTCATCAACAACGCGATCTACGGCATGACCGGCGGTCAGATGGCCCCCACGTCTCTCGTGGGTCAGGTCACGCAGACCTCCCCCTACGGCCGTGATCCCAAGCTGTGCGGCTATCCCGTCCGCGTCTGCGAGATGCTCTCCGAGCTGGAAGGCCCCGAATACCTCGCACGCGTGACCGTCAACTCGGTCGCCAACGTCCGCAAGGCCAAGAAGGCCATCAAGAAGGCCTTCCAGAATCAGATCGACGGCAAGGGCTTCTCGCTCGTCGAGGTGCTTTCCGCCTGCCCGACCAACTGGGGCATGACGCCCGAGAAGGCGCTCGAGTGGATCGACACCGCCATGATCCCCTACTACCCGCTGGGCGTCTATAAGGATCGCTCGGCAGAAAGCGAGGCCAAGGCATGACTACCTCCTACCTGTTTGCGGGCTTCGGCGGTCAGGGTATCCTGTTCGCCGGCAAGCTGCTCGCCTATAAGGGCCTGACCGACGGCAAAAACGTCAGCTGGCTCCCCTCCTACGGTCCCGAGATGCGCGGCGGCACCGCCAACTGCTCCGTCATCATCAGTGACGACGACATCGGCGCCCCCATCGTGCTGGAGCCGGACGTGCTGATCGTCATGAACAATCCTTCCCTCGACCGCTACGAGAACGACGTCGTGCCGGGCGGCACGATCTACGTCGATTCCTCCCTGATCGGCCGCAAGGTCAATCGCACCGACGTGAACGTCTGCTATATCCCCGCCACCGCGCTGGCCTCCGAAAAGGGGCTGGACGGTCTGGCCAACATGATCATCATGGGCAAGCTGTTGTCCGATGAGGATCAGCTCGGCGGCGAATCGCTGGAGAAGGCCCTGAAGAAGTGCATCTCCGCCCGCCACGCCGACCTGCTCAAGTCCAATTATGACGCTATGATGCTGGGGAGTCAGCAGTAAAGGGGACGTCTATGAGAACTGTCTGTCTCAGCGATATCACGATCAGATCCTGCTCGGAACCCGCCGGGCGGAGCCTGACCTTCAAGGAAAAGCTGGATACCGTCCGTCTGCTCGACAAGGCAGGCGTGTCCGTGATCGAGCTTGGCGGCATGACGGGACAGCTGACCGATACGCTGCTCATCAAATCCGTGGCCGAGACCGTCCGAAGCAGCACCGTCGCCGTCTGTGCCGGTGACGATCCGGATACCATCTCCGCCGTCTGGGAGGCGCTGAAGAATACCGCCAAGCCTCGGCTTCAAGTCGCGGCGGCCACCAGCATCGCCCGCATGGAGTACGTCAGCCACCGCAAGCCTGCCGACGTGCAGAAGTACGCCGTCGCTGCCGTTTCCTTCTGCCGCACGAAATGTGCGGACGTTGAATTCATCGCCGAGGACGCCACGCGCGCCGGCTTCCCGTTCCTGTGCGGTATCGTCTCGGCTGCCGTCGAAGCCGGTGCCTCGACCGTCACGATCTGCGACACCGCCGGTTGTATGCTGCCCGATGAGTTCGGTGCTTTCCTCGGACGTCTCAAAGAGGCCGTCCCCGCGCTGAACGGCGTTCGTCTCGGCGTCCGCATCGCCGATACGCTGCATCTTGCCGACGCGTCCGCCGTCGCGGCGATCGCCGCCGGTGCCGACGAGATCAAGGTCGGCGCCCTGCCCTGCGGTACCGCTTCCCTCGGCACCGTTGCCGACATCCTGACCGCCAGAGGAGACGCTCTCGGCGCCTGCTCGGGCATCCGTATGACCGAGCTGAACCGCATCCTTACGGGTATCAGCCGCGCCTGCAATACCGAAAAGACCGACCGCTCGCCGTTTGAGGACGGTGTCCGTGCCTACTCCGACGACGTGACCTTCACCGCCTCCGACACCGAAGAGGAGGTCATGAAGGGTGCGTCTTACCTCGGGTACGAGCTGGAGCCCGCCGACCGTGCGCGCGTCTACAAGGCCTTCTGCCGGATCGCGGCCCGCAAAGACGCTGTCGGTCTCGGGGAGTTGGACGCCATCATCGCCGCCGAGGCTATGCAGGTACCCGCCGCTTACACCGTAGAAAGCTACGTCGTGACAAGCGGCAATACGGTCGACGTGGTCGCGCACGTGAAGTTGAGACGCGGAGAGCAGACGCAGGACGGCTTGTCGCTCGGCGACGGCCCCATCGACGCCGCGTTCCTTGCCATTGAAAAGATCACCGGCCACCACTACGAGCTGGACGACTTCCAACTCAAGGCCATCACCGAGGGCCGCGAGGCCATGGGCCAGACGGTCGTCAAGCTGCGCTCCGGCGGCAAGGTCTATGCCGGCCGCGGTATTTCCACCGACATCATCGGCTCCGGCATCGCCGCCTACGTCAACGCGCTCAACAAGATCGTGTACGAGGAGGAGAACGCATGAAGCTCTCGTTTTCGGTGAAGAGCTGGGGTGCGCTCCCGTGGCAGGAGCTGACCGACGTCGCATCGCGCATGGAGTTCTCCGGCATCGAGCTGCATGAACGCTATCCGGCGTTTGCGGCGCGTGAGGGTGCTTTCGATCCGGGACGCATGAGTGCCGCCGTCCGTGCGCTGCGCGGACGCGGTCTGAACGTCCCCTGCATCGACACCTCGGTCGATCTCTCCGCCGATGAGGATAAAACCGATCACGTCCGGGAGCTGATCGCTCTCGCGGACGGTCTGCGGGCGGACTACATCGTCCTGCGGGCCGGCAGTGAGCAGCCCGAACGCATCATATCCCGTTTGGAGTCACTCATCCCCTGTGCCGCGGAGGCCGGGGTGACGCTGCTCATCAACACCTCGGGCGCGTATGCCGACACGAAAAAACTGCGGACGCTGCTGGACGGCTTCGCCTGCGACGAGGTCGCCGCGCTGTGGGACGTCCACAACACCTTCGTCAATTACGGCGAGGATCCCGGCGATACCGTCGAGCATCTCGGCGCTTATATCAAGCACGTCCACATCAAAGACTCCGACCCGTCCGGGCAGTACACCGTCGTCGGTGAGGGCGTCGTTCCGCTGGACGGCGTGATGGGCGCGCTGTCGTCCGTCGACTACGACGGCTTCCTGTCGCTCGTCTGGGACACCCGCTGGCTCGGCGGCTTTGACGACTACGAGGTGCTGTTCCCGCACTTCGTGTCCCTGATGCAATCCTTCGAGCACCGGGAATCGGCGCACCGCCTGTACCTCAACCACGACGGCACGGGACAATACATCTGGAAGAAGGACGAGCTGATCGATATGACCTTCTCCCGCGTGCTGGACCGGCTCTGCGAGGAGTTCCCCGACCAATACGCCTTCCGCTACACCACGCTTGACTACACCCGCACTTACGCGGAATTTGCCCGCGACGTCGACAATTTTGCCCGCGCGCTGCTTTCCCTCGGCGTTTGTCCCGGCAGCAAGGTGTCCGTGTGGGCCACCAACATCCCCGAATGGTTCATCGCGTTCTGGTCCGTGACCAAGATCGGCGCGGTGCTGGTGTCGGTCAACACCGCGTACAAGATCCATGAGATCGAGTACCTCCTGCGGCAGTCCGACACGCACACGCTGATCATGATCGAGTCCTCGCGCGATTCCGATTACAGGCAGTCCATCAACGAGCTGTGTCCGGAGATCGCGTCGTCGACGCCCGGCAAGCCGCTGCACTGCCGCCGCCTGCCCTTCCTCCGCAACGTCATCACCGTCGGCTTCTCGATGCCCGGTTGCCTGACCTTCGACGAGGCCATGGCGCGCGCGTCTCTGGTCCCGCAGAGCGAGGTGGTGCGGTGTGCCGCCGCCGTGCGCCCGACCGACGTCTGCAATATGCAGTACACCTCCGGCACGACCGGCTTCCCCAAGGGCGTC
>JAKSPU010000069.1 GCA_024404505.1 Clostridia bacterium | reverse complement strand
CGTGCGGTGACTCCCGCACGAAGGAATTTTGTAAAATATTACGGAATTTATGCAAGCAGATGTGCCGTCAAGGCGAAAGCCGTGCATTGCGCGGTGATGCCTTAAGGCATTACCGCACAATGATGACGGTGCAGATGCGCCGTCAGAAATTTCGTCAGATGAAACAAAATTCCGCGCGTGCGGTGACTCCCGCACGAAGGAATTTTGTAAAGGGCGTCTCTAAATATTCAGCGTGCGGGGAGCGGCGAGAAGATTTTTCGTCAGTCTAAACAAAAATCCGCGCGTATAGTTTATCCTATACGAAGGATTTTTGTGACGAATGGCGGAAAATATTCCGCCGATTCACCGTGCGATGAATTTTTAGAGCCGCCCTAAAATATGACGGAATTTATGCAAGCAGATGTGCCGTCAAGGCGTCAGCCGTGCATTGTGCGGTGATGCCTTAAGAATCCCAAGAACTTTTATAGCAGGGATTAAGATTGACCAAGGCAGCGTTTACGCGAAAAAGAAAAGCGGGTGTCCTCGTGGGCGCCCGCTTTTTCGTTTTCCCGCGCCCGCGGGCGCGATGCCCCGGGATGAGGATGCAAGGAGAAGGGCCGCCCGCAGGCGGCCCTTCTCCTTGCTGTCAAAAAAGATATCCCCCCGCCCGTGGGGCGGGGGGTCAGGGGGTGGGGATAGCAGTTTTCACGAAGCATCCGGCGATGCACCGCCTCGTGCCATCCTCCGGCATGGCGGCGGGGCGCGCCCCGATTTACTTTTCCTTGAACAGATCGTCCAGACCCTTCTGAGCCGTTCTCGAGTTGGACTTGAGATAGGAGGCGATCTTCTGCTTGTTCTGAGTCAGACCGAAGCAGGCGAGGTAGACGAGATTCCACAGACCGGAGTTGCCGTCGCAGAAGGCGATACCGGGGTCGTAGGTGACGGTGTCGTAGATCAGCTCGACCATCTCACGGTCGTCGGGTGCGTTGGAGACCTTGTACTGCAGGACGGTATCGTAGTAAGCCTCCTGCACGATGGTCCGGGAGTAGTAGGCCATCATTTCGAGCACGTCGCCGACCATGGAGGGATCCTTGATGGAGGTGGGCACCACGATGTTGTTGCCCCAGTTGACGTGCTTATAGTTTTCCTGATTCTTGTCGTACTTGGGGAGAGGCAGGATGCCCACGTCGAAATCGGCGGACAGGTTCTGGATGCCGAGCGACTCGAGCGTGAAGTAGCCGTGACCATCGAGGAAGGCAGCGATCTTTTCCGAGTTGGCCTTGTTGCCGTAGTCCCAGATGTAGGTGGACTCGTCCTTCGACCAGTTGAAGAGCTTCTCGTAGAAGTCGACCAGACGGTCGCCCTCAAGGGACAGCTCGAACATACCGTCCTCGTTGCGGGTCGCAACGTAGATGTCGGCAGCCTGCAGCATGGCGGAGCCGTTGGCGTCCCACATACCGGAAAAGCCGTAAATATCGCTGTTGTTGCGCTTGCCGTCACCGTCGTTGTCGATGTACAGGCCCTGCGTGAGGGTAAAGAATTCGTCCTGTGTCCAACTGCCGTTGCGCACCTTATCGTAGGGCATATCGCGGCCGGCGTTCTTCATCAGGTTCTTGTTCACGTACAGGATGTTCAGGGTATAGGAGCAGAAATCGCCAAGCGCGATATAGGCGCGGTCGTTGATCGCCAGAGAATCGATGACAGTTTTGTTCCAATAGGGCTGTTCGAGGTCAAGCGAGTCCAACTCGTAGAAATCGTATGCGTAGTTCTGACCGATGAAGGAGTTATAGCTGTAATAGGGGTGCAGGATGCAGCACTGGTAGGCGTCGTCTCCGGCCTGGATGGTCGGGCTGACGGTGGAGAAGATCTCGCCGCCGGTCGTGATGCTGGTGATGTTCTCATACTGGATCGTGACGCCGAGATAATTGTTGACGGTCTGATTCATGGTGTAGACCGCGTCGTTCAGGACCTCGTTGGTCAGTTCTTCGGCGTAGTACCACTCGCCGACGGGACGCTGCATGGCGACCATCTGGAAGGTTTCGTCATAGTTGGCCGATTTGACGGAGGGGAAGAATTCCTGCGAGCCGGCTTCAGTGGCGTCACCGGAGTCGGGCGTCGTGTCCGTGTCGTCGCCGTTGTTTGCGCAGGCTGTGCAGGGAAGGACCATAAGGAGAGCTAAAAGCAGGCAAAGCAATTTTTTCATGAGACCGCTCCTTTTCAGAATTGTGTGCCGATCGTTGTTCGGTGCCGTACACTTACTGCTATTATATCATCCGTGCAGGAGGCTGTCAAGTTCTTTTCCGAAAAAAAGGCATCGGGCAGGCCTGATGCCGGCAGCCCTTTCCGAAGAATAAAAGAAATTTCAAAAAATTTTGAAAAACCTCTTGCAATCCGGCACGAAGTGTGGTATAATAACAATGTTGTGAGGGCGTCAGCTCCCACGGGACGCTGGTGTGGCTCAGCTGGTAGAGCAGCTGATTCGTAATCAGCAGGTCGCCGGTCCGAATCCGGCCATCAGCTCCAAGCCGCTTGCTCTGCAAGCGGCTTTTTCATTTCCGCCGGTACTGTCCGGCAAGAACAGGAAGCAATACTATGAATCTGTGTGATATACGCACCATAAAGGACATCATGTCCCTTTACGGTCTCTCCTTCCGCAAGGAGTTCGGGCAGAATTTCCTGACCAACAAGGCAGTGGTCGAGGACATCGCGGATGCCTGCTCGGATACGCAGGGCACGACTGTTCTGGAGATCGGGCCGGGCATCGGCGTGCTGACGCAGGAGCTGGGTCTGCGGTACGACAAGGTGTTGGCCGTGGAGATCGACCGCGGTCTGATCCCTGTCCTGCGCTACACGCTGCAGGACTGTCCGGAGGGTGTGGTTGAGGTCATCAATCAGGATATCATGAAAACGGATCTGCACGCGCTGCTCGACCCGTACCTTGAGAAGGGTCCCGTGTCGGTCTGCGCCAACCTGCCGTACTACATCACGACGCCGATCCTCATGCGTCTGCTGGAGTCCGGTGTGCCGTTCTCCTACATCACGATCATGATACAGGCGGAGGTGGCGGACCGTCTCTGCGCGAAGGCCGGCAGCAAGGACTACGGTGCCATCACCGCTGTGCTGAACTACTACGGCGAGGCGGAAAAGCTGTTCCGCGTGAGCGCCGGCAACTTCATGCCCGCGCCCAAGGTGGATTCCGCCGTCGTCCGCATCCGGCTGTACGGTGACAAGCCGGTGAAGCCGCTCGACGAGCAGGTCTTCTTCGATACCATCCGGTACGCCTTCGAGCAGCGCCGCAAGACGCTTTCAAACGCGCTGTCTGCCGGCTTCCCGGACGTCCCGAAGGACGTGCTGACCTCGCTGATCGAGGGCTGCGGTCACCGCCCCGACATCCGCGGAGAGCGCCTCGACACGGCGCAGTTCGCCGCCCTTTCGGATGCGATCGTGACATGGAGGCAGAATCATTAAAGAGAACGCCGGGGCTCTGCCCCGGACCTTGAAGAGGCGTGTGGGACTCTGCCCCACGCCCCGCTTAAGCCCTTCTTGAAAGAAGGGCTTAAGAATCCCAAGAACTTTATGGGCAATGAATAAACAAATGTTCGGTTTCCGCCGAACAAGAAAGGTGGGTGCCTTGATGGGCGCCCGCCTTTTTGAAACTAATGTCTATCGCAGCCCCGCATCCCGCAGGATGAGGGTGCAGGGAGAAGGGAGCGGCGCAGCCGCTCCCTTCTCCCTGCTATAAAAAACAAATATTCTCCCCGCCCGTGGGGCGGGGAGAAAGGGGTGGGGATAAAAGTTTAGCAGAACATCCGGCGATGCGGAAACGCAGGGCCTCCGAAGGCAGAGCGACGGTTTTTCTCTGTTCCCCTCGCCCTCAAGGCATTACCGCACAATGATGACGGTGCAGATGCGCCGTCAGAAATTTCGTCAGATGAAACAAAATTCCGCGCGTGCGGTGACTCCCGCACGAAGGAATTTTGTAAAATATGACGGAATTTATGCAAGCAGATGTGCCGTCAAGGCGTCAGCCGTGCATTGTGCGGTGATGCCTAAAACCTTTTACCGAGGAGAGGGGGCGCTGCAGCGCCCCCTCTCCTCGGTCTCCTCATCCCGGGGATGCCGCGCCTGCGGGCGCGGGAAAGTGTGTGCCGAGCCTCCGTTCCCCCGGGTCTGCACGGATCGGGCAGATGCCATCTGCCCGATCCCGAGCGGGGTCAGGGGTCCCCGCGTAGGCGCCAATAAAATTAGTGGGTACCTGTGACGGCACCCACCAATCTTGTTCGGCGTAAACCGAACTTCTGTTTATTTTATTTTGCCCATAAAGTTCTTGGGATCCTTAAGCCCTTCTTTCAAGAAGGGCTTAAGCGGGGCGTGGGGCAGAGCCCCACAAACGTATCCTCGGGCTCCGGGGCAGAGCCCTGCATCGCATCCCCGGGGCGCGGGGCAGAGCCCCGCAAGCGTTCCCCGGTCGTACTTTATTCGGTACGGAGAGCGACGACGGGATCCTTCCTCGACGCGCTGAGGGAGGGGATAAGACCCGCGATCATGGTCAGCACCATAGAGATGACCACCAGCACGATACCGGCGATCCACGGCAGGGAAGCGGTGAGGATCGGGATGTTGGTCAGGTCGCGGATGATCCAGTTGATCGGGAAGCAGAGCAAAACGGTCACGATGATGCCGAACAGACCGGCGGTCACACCGATGATCAGCGTCTCGGCGTTGAACACGCGGGCCACGTCGCGCTTGGAAGCACCCATCGCGCGCAGGATACCGATCTCCTTCGTGCGCTCCAGCACGGAGATATAGGTGATGATACCGATCATGATGGAGGACACGACCAGCGAGATGGACACGAACGCGATCAGCACGTAGGAGATGGCGTTAATGACGTCGGTGAAGAAGGACATCATGATGCCGACGATGTCGGTGTAGAGGACGACGTCTCCCTCGCGGTCCTCGTCGCGCGCCTTCTGATTGTACTCCTCGATGAGCGCCTGAATGGTGTCCTTGGCCTCAAAGCTGGCGGCGTAGATCGAGATGGAGGACGGATCCTCAAGCCGGACGGCACACAGCTCGGTCAGCACCTGATCGTAGGTCATCTTGGACAGCAGGTCGGGCATATAAGCGTCGTACAGCGGGACCAGCTCCTCGTCCGTCATGGAGGGCAGGCGGCTGTCGAAGATGACGGCCATCTGTTCCTTCTGACCGTCCATATTGCCGAGCTTGTCGAACAGGTCTGCCTCGGCAATGGTCTTGGCGTAGCCGAGCAGCTCCTCGTGCGAGACCAGCGTCAGGGCCTTGGTGATCATCTTCTCATAGGCTGCGAGCTGGGCAGGCGTCATTTCGGCGGTCTCGCCGGAGGTGCCGCCGCTCATGCCGGTGCTGCCGCCCGCCATGCTCATCATGTTCTTGATGAAGCCGAGCATTTCCTCCGGACCCGCGTTCTGGATCATCGGGCCGATCATGGGCAGCTGCTCTTCCGGGATCATGGACAGGAAGTAAGCCTTGAATTCATCGGTGCCGCAGAGCGTCAGCATTTTTTCGTCGTTCATGAAGAACTCTGCCATCAGCTTTTCGGCGACCTCCGGGTGCTTCTGGCCGTTCATCGTGACGTAGCCGACCAGCTGCTGGTCGGAGTAGCCGGAGAAGTCCTCCGTGCTGTCGGCCAGCTGCTGCTTCTGCTCCTCGGAGAGGGAGGCCAGCAGCGCCTGCTTTTCCTCGTCGGACATCCCGCTCATCATGGAGATGATGATCTTGGACTTGTCGTCGACGGGCATGGACGCGATCAGCTTTCCTTCCGCATACTCGCGGAACAGCTGCGCTTTTCTTTCATCGGTGAGATTCGTGTACTGACCCGCGTCGAATTCCTGACCGGTCAGCAGGTTGACCTTTTCGTCGGCACGCTGTGCCTTGACCAGCTCGGTGCGGTCGGTCGCCAGCGCTACGAACTCGGTCAACGCGTGGGTATAGCCCACGGTGCCGTCGATGGAGGTGGAAACGGCGCCTTCCTTGGCGCGGACGATGCCCACGACCTTGAGCTGGATGCCGTTCGCGATCAGATCCTTCATGAAGGCGTCGCTGCGGCTCTTGTCGGTCCACTTGCCGGTCTCTCCGTCCTTGACGTACTTATCGGCAGGGAGGATGACGCGGAAGCGGAGATTCATGAGGTCGTCAAAGGAGTAGGAGGAGGATTCGAGCTTGACGTCCTTGCCGCTCTGCAGATCCATCAGGAGCTGAGCGATCTCGGAGGAGTCGCGCAGACCGAGGGCATACAGGGAAATATCACTCAGCTCGTTGTGCTTGTTGACAACGATGACCACCTCGTCGTAGTTAGTCGGCCACTTCATGGTGTCGGGATCCAGCAGCTCGTACTGCGAATCCAGCAGCGCGGGATTGTCCAGCATCTCGGACCATACGTTCAGACCGTACAGGCTGCTGATGGAGCTCATGGTGGAGTCGCTCGACGTGCCGAGGCCGATGCTGCCCATCATCATGCCCATGATCTGGCTCGGGTTGACCTGCAGGATGCCGTTCGAGGTGTCCTCCTTGTAGATGTGCAGCGTCTGTTCATAGCTGTACTGCACGGCGGAGACCTTGGAGGTATCCTTGAACGCGGGCGTGGTGTCGAGGAACGTCTTGAAGTCCTTGAGGTTGTTGACGGCGACGCCCTTACTCATGCCCGTCATCAGGCCGGACATGATGTTGTTGGAGTAGATGCGGTCGGGGTCGCGGTCCTCGTAGTCGATCTTGCTGCTGTTCTCGTCCATCATTCCTGACATCATGGACGACATATCCATGGTCTGCCGCTGGATGGATATCGGGTAGGAGGACAGCGTGTCCTTCTGCACCGTGTCGATATAGTCTTTGATGCCGTTGGACAGCGACAGGATCAGCGCGATGCCGATGATGCCGATGGATCCGGCGAACACGGTCATGAAGGTGCGTCCCTTCTTGGTCTTGAGGTTGTTGAAGGACAGGGACAGCGCCGTGAGGAAGGACATGGAGGTGTGCTTGCCCTTTTCGACCGAGGTCTTGCGCACCACGTCCCCGGCCGGCTCCTCTTTGGTAAGAGGCGCGGAATCGTCCGTGATCTGACCGTCCAGCAGGCGCACGATACGGGTGGAGTACTGCGCCGCGAGATCGGGGTTGTGCGTGACCATGATGACCAGCTTATCCTCGGCGATCTCCTTGAGGATGTCCATGATCTGGACGGAGGTGGTCGTGTCCAGAGCGCCGGTCGGCTCGTCAGCGAGCAGGATGTCGGGGTCGTTGACGATGGCGCGGGCGATGGCAACGCGCTGCATCTGACCGCCGGACATCTGATTGGGCTTTTTCTTCATCTGATCCTCAAGACCGACCTTCTTCAGCGCGTCGACCGCGCGTCTGCGGCGCTCGGCCTTGGACACGCCGGACAGTGTCAGCGCAAGCTCGACGTTGGCCAGCACGGTCTGATGGGGGATCAGGTTGTAGCTCTGGAAGACGAAGCCGATGCTGTGGTTGCGGTAGGTATCCCAGTCCTTGTCGGAAAAGTCCGTCGTGGATTTGCCGTTGATGATAAGGTCACCCGAGGTGTACCGGTCAAGACCGCCCACGATGTTGAGCAGCGTGGTCTTGCCGCATCCCGAGGGACCGAGAATGGATACGAATTCATGCTCGCGGAAGTCGATGCTGACTCCCTTGAGCGCCTCGACCTGACTATCCCCGGTGTCATAGGTTTTCCTGATATTTTTGAGTTGAAGCACGGATAGACCTCCTCATCCGATCGTTCGTCCGCTTGCGGCGGACGGTGAAATATGTATGGCGTGATATGCGGTCACAATAACCCATCTTAATATAAGTATAATACCACGATATTGTTAACCATACATGAATACGGATGGGATAATCCGAAAAATTTTACGGGATCAGGAGAGCATTCCCAGCGTTTCCACCGCGTGCGACGTGCATACGGGGCGCCCGTGCTCGCAGACGTACGGCGAGAGGACGGAGGCATCCGCCTCCGTCCCGTATTCAGAGAGGAATCCGAAGGGCGCAGGCAGGCGGAAGAAGGAGGTGTCCGGGACGCGGAGCAAAAGGCACCATTGACCGCCGTCGAGTATGTACGCCCGGCTTTCCTGCCTGTATCCCATCGTCAGCAGCCGGGCGCAGGCGGCCAGCAGATCGTCCGACGATGAGAACAGGAGCGCCGCGGGGCGTGTGCCGGCGGCAGACGGCTCCGGGACCGCCGGCGGCCGCTTCAGCGGCAAAGCGCTGCCCCCGCCGGCGGACGGGGAGGTCACCTCGACCGCGAACACCTTGCGGAGCAGGGCCTGCTCGGGCATTTCATCCGGCTTATCCGCTGCCCCGGCGGTATCCGCCGCCCGCCCCAGCTTGGTGACGAACAGCTCGCAGCCGCCGTCCCGCGACGTGTACAGCTGGATGAACAGCTGCTGCCCGGCGGTCTCGAAGCCGGTCTCGGCACGGGCATCCTCGATGATGCGCCGGAAGGTCCGGCGGGTGGACTCGTCGGTGCAGTCGAGCGCCTCCGACGGCAGGTCATATCTCTGCATATCCGGCGGGGTCAGCATGATCTTGAGCTTGCTTGGACTGATGACGATCATTTCCATGGGAAAAAGGTTCCTTTCTGTGCTGTATGCCGTCCCTTGGCGCGGACGGCCCGCTGTTCCTATTATAATCCCGATACGCCCGGAATGGTACCCCAAAAATAATGGAAATGCCCGTTTCGGACCCCTCAATTTCCGGAAGAGCAGGGAAAGACCTCCTTTCGTGCATAGACGCGCGGTTTTCTGACGACACTATGCCTTGAAATCTGCCGATCAGAAAGCATGGATCAAGGAGGATGCCGCATGAAGCAAACCGTGACTCTGCCCGACGCCCGCTGGCTGGAGGTCCCGTGTCCGCACGACCGCTGCCCGGTATGTGCCGTGATCACGTTCCGTCTGCCGCCGGACGCGTCCGACGCCCGGCTGTCTGTCACCGGGCTCGGCCTGTACCGCGCCTTTCTCAACGGGGAGCGCGTCGGAGACGACTATCTCACCCCGGGCTGTCAGGACTACGACGCCGCCATCCGCGTCAACGAGTACCCCGTGGACGGCCTTGTGCATCCGGAAGCCGAGAACAGGCTGACCGTCTGGCTCGGGGACGGCTGGTACCGGGGACGCTGGGGCATCGACAAGCCGCCCGCGTCGGGCGACAGGGTCTTCGGTGACCGCTGCCTGCTCCGCGCCGCGCTGACCGTCCGCACGGGAGCCGGACGCGTGATGGTGCTGTCCACGTCCGACGCGGACTCGTGGGAGGGGTATACCGTCCCTCTGCTCGCCACGGATATTTACGACGGTGAGATCTGGGACTATACGCGCGCTCCCGCGCCGCTCGGTCCCTGCCGCCCCGCCGGGGGACGTCTGCCCGAGCGCGTCCTGCCGTTCTTCGGCGCGCCGGTACGGGTGCGGGAGATCCTGTATCCGACGGTGCTGCATACGCCCGCGGGCGAGACCGTGCTGGACTATGGCGTCAATATCGCCGGCTTCGTCCGCGTCAGCGGCGTGATCCCGCCGGGCAGGACGCTGACGCTCACCTACGGGGAGCTTTTGCAGCACGACTGCTTCTACCGCGGAAATCTCCGCACGGCAAAGGCCCGGTTCATCTGCACCGGGGACGGGGAGCCGCACGTCATCGAGCCGTACTTCACCTATTTCGGCTTCCGGTACGTCCGGGTCGAGGGGCTGACCGAGGCTGAGCTGGACGACCTTTGCTTCGAGGGCGTGGTGCTGTCCTCGGCGGGGGAGCGGACGCTGTCCTGCACGACCGACCACCCCGGTCTGAATACCCTTATGGACAACGTATGGCGCAGCCAGCGGGCGAACTTCATGGATATCCCGACCGACTGCCCCCAGCGTGACGAGCGCCTCGGCTGGACAGCGGACGCGCGCATCTTCGCGCCGACCGCCTGCATGAATACGGACTGCCGCGCGTTCTATGAGAAGTACCTCTTTGATCTGCGCGTCGAGCAGACGCGTTATTTTGACGGGGACGTCCCTATGTACGCCCCCTCCCTCCGGGGTGAAGGCGGCCCCGGCGGCGCGGGCTGGGCGGACGCGGCGGTCCTCGTCCCGTGGACGCTGTTCTTCCACTACGGAGAGATGGAGCAGCTGGCCCGCGACTATCCGCTCATGCGTGACTACGCGGAGCGTCTGCTGGAGCGGGAGCAGGGACGGGGCCTGATCCGCGGCGCGTTCACCTTCGGGGATTGGCTGTCCGGCGACGGGCTGTCGCCGCAGTCTCTGACGGGCGCGACGGACCCGGACTTCATCACGGGCGCGTTCCTCTTCCGGGTGTTGACCGTCATGGCCGAGGCCGCCGCGCAGCTGCATTGGGAGGACGATACCGCCCGGTACGCCGGAGCGGCTGACCGCGTGAAGGCCGCGTTCCTTGACGAGTACTGTGCGCCGTCGGGCCGCCTCTGCGTGACGACGCAGACCGCGTACGTCCTGTCCCTTGCGTTCGGTCTGTACCGTGACCGGGAGCCGATTGTCCGGGACCTGAAGGAGCGCCTGACGGGTGACCTCGGAAAGATGAAGACGGGCTTCCTCGGCACGCCGTATCTCCTCCCGGTCCTGTTTGAGAACGGCCTTGGGCGCGAGGCGTGGCGCATCCTGTGCAGCCGGGAGGCCCCGGGATGGCTGTACGAGGTCGGCCTCGGAGCTACGTCGGTCTGGGAACGCTGGAATTCCGTCGGCCCGGACGGCGTCATCACCGGGACCGCCATGAACTCGCTGAATCACTACGCCTACGGCAGCGTCTGCGAGGCGATATGGGGATACGTCGGCGGTCTGCGGGCAGCATCCCCCGGCTGGACGGCTGCCGTCATTGCCCCGCACCCCTCGTGGCAGATGAAGCGCTTCGACCTCTCGCTCCGCACGCCGCAGGGAGAGTACCGCACCGCGTGGCGCACCTCAGCGGATGGCGTTTTCACGCTGACGGGGTGCGTGCCGCCATCCGCCTCCGCCGTGGTCATGCTGCCGGACGGTCAGCGGTTCACGGACGTGACGGGGACGTTCTCCTTCCGGACCTCCGCGCCCCTTTCCCGTCTGGTCCGTCCGTACGGACTTGACACCCCGCTGCTCGATCTCGCCGCCGATTCTGCCGCCTCGGACGTGCTGATGCGTCTGATTCCGGAGGCGTGGCGCATCGTGACCGGTCCGAACCCCGATTTCCTCACGCATACGCTGCGCTTCCTGCCGACGCTGCGGATGTTCGGTGTCACGGAGGACGTACTGCCGGCGCTGGAGGCGGCGCTCGCGTCCGTCACCCCGACCGTACCCTGACCGAAAGGAGAAACCTATGATAAAAGGTGTTATTTTCGATCTCGACGGTGTGCTTGTCCGCACCGACGATTACCACTACGCCGCGTGGTCCCGCATCGCGGAGCGGCTCGGCGTCCCGTTTGACCGTTCCGACAACAGGCGTCTTCTGGGCGTCGGGCGGCGGGAATGTCTTGACATCCTGCTGGAGAAATACGACGGCGTCCCCCTGTCCGACGGGGAGAAGGCGTCCCTGTGCGACAGGAAGAACGACTACTACCGGGCGTATCTCGCGGGGCTCTCGCCGGACGACGTGCCGGACGAGGTGCTGCGCGTCCTCGGCGAGCTGCGCAGGCGGGGCCTGAAGCTGGCGGTCGGATCGTCCAGCCGCAACGCGCGGCTGATCCTTGAGCGGACGCGTCTCCTGACGGTCTTTGACGGCGTATCGGACGGCGGCAGCGTGTACCGCTCCAAGCCGGCGCCGGACGTGTTCCTCCACGCCGCCGCGCTGCTGCGGATCAACGCCTGCGATTGTGCGGTCGTGGAGGACGCGCCGGCGGGCGTCAGGGCGGCGAAGGACGCCGGCATGACCGCCGTTGCGCTCGGCGATGCCGATAGCTTCAAGGGCGTGTCGCCCGACTACGTCGTCTCCTCGCTGGGAGAGGTGCCGGGACTCGACATTTTCAGCCCGTCTCCCGTGCAAAATCCGTAAAACCCGATTGACAAGACCTCCCGGATTTGGTATAATGAGCATGGCACACAAGCGCCGATCCCAATACCGGATACAGGAGGTTTTTCTTTATGCCTATGCACGAGATCACGTTTGCCGGGCTGACCATGCGCGTCGAGCCCGAGACATTCCGAATGGATATCACGCTCCTTTCCCCCGACGGTGCTCCCCTCTTCGAAAAACACTTCACAGGCGCTCCCGTCTTGTATATCAAGGACGGCGGTCCCGCCGTTTCGTTCGCCGGTACGGCGTGCGAGAGCGAGACCTTCAGGACCGGCACCGTCCGCGGTGTGCGCGTAAAATACAGCGGCTTCCGTTTCCCCGAGTCCGAGGGCGGACGCTTTGACGATCTTGCCGCCATCCTCGAGTACGAGATCACGAACGACGGCTGGCTCCGGTACTCGATCCGTTTCGATAACGAGCCGGATCCCGGTCTTTTCTGCGTCGATCTGCAGCCGGTCACCTTCGGTGAGAAGGCAGGGAAGGGCTATACCGTCCTGCCGCGTATGCAGGGTCTGCTGCTGCCCGCCGAGTATCCGGAGACCATCCGCGGCGGCGAGTATGCCGGTCTGATCTTCGACCGCGAGGCGTATATGCCCGTGTTCGGTCAGGTCACGGACGCCGACGGCCCCGCCGGCCACGGCTTCGGTTACACCATGATCGTTGACACCCCCTACGACGCCAAGTACGTCTTCCGTCATCCCGCGGGCGGCGACACGACGATCACGCCCCGTTTCATTTCGCAGCTCGGGCGCATCGGTTACAAGCGGACCCTGCTCTACCACTTCGATGCCGCCTGTGACTTCGTCACGATGGCCAAGCTGTACCGCGGCTATGTGAAGGAGAGGGGACGCTTTACCACCCTGCGTGAAAAGTTTGCGAAGAACCCGAACGCCGCCTATCTGGTCGGCACTCCCATCATCCACAGCGACATCGCCGGACACATCGTGGAGGGTACGCACTACTACGAGCCGGGCAACTCCGCGCACAACGACTGGAACACGCCCTTCGCGGTCCGTGCGGAGCAGCTGAAGGTGCTGAAGGAGAACGGTCTGGAGAAGGCGTACCTGCATCTCGACGGCTGGGGCCGCCACGGCTACGACAACCTGCATCCGGACGTCTTCCCGCCTCATGAGGGCGCGGGCGGCGCCGAGGGTATGAAGCTGCTTGCCGACACCTGCAACGGGCTCGGCTTCCGCTTCGGCATCCACGACCAGTATCGTGACTATTACTACGACGCTCCCTCCTTCGACATCAACAACGCCGTGATGAATCAGGACGGCGGCAGTCTGTACATCAACTACTGGTACGGCGGTGCGCAGACGCTGCTGTGCGCGAAGCTCGCGCTGGAGTACGTCAAACGCAACTACGACGAGTTCAAGCGTCTCGGCATCGACATCCGCGGCTCCTACCTCGACGTTTTCTCCGTCGTAGAGCTGGACGAGTGCTTCAACCCGGATCACCGCATGACGAGAGAGGAATGCGCCCGCTACCGCCGCGAATGTTTCGCCTTCCTGACCTCGCGCGGCATCATCCCGTCGTCCGAGGAGACGGTCGACTGCTATCTGTCGGATCTGGTGCTGTGTCACCACGCACCGTATTTCACGGAGAACTGGGACATCGACCGCCATTTGGTCGGCTATCCGCTCCCGCTGTTCAACCTCGTGTATCACGAGTGTGTGATCACCCCGTGGTTCGCGCTCGGCGGCACGTGGGGCATCCCGGACGAGTACGACCCGATGGGCCTGTGTTACATGAACGGCGGCACTGTCTACTGGTCGATCTACAACAATCAGACCGAGGAGGAGAACGCCGCACTGCGTGAGGCACTGGCGTTCCAGAGCAAGGTCTGCTTCGGAGAACTCCTGTCCCATGAGCTCGTGGACGGCGATCCCAAGCACCGCCGCTCTACCTTCGCCACCGAGGACGGCGGCACCGTGACCGTCGATATCGACTTCCACGACGCGAAGAAGGCTGTTATCAAGTTCGTATAAGAGGGGTGCGGGGCAGAGCCCCGCACCCCGAGGGACGTTTGCGGGGCTCTGCCCCGGACCCCGCTCAAGGACTTCTTGAAAGAAGTCCTTGAG
>JAKSPU010000068.1 GCA_024404505.1 Clostridia bacterium | reverse complement strand
AAAATATGACGGAATTTATGCAAGCATATGTGCCGTCAAGGCGTCAGCCGTGCATCGTGCGGTGATGCCTTAAGCGGGGTCCGGGTCAGAGCCCCACCGTACTCCCCCTACTTTTTCCCTATTTTTTCCCGCTCACGCCAATCGGGGAGGACGCGTCCGACCTCCGCCCAGAAGGCGTCGGAGTGGTCGGGGTGGAGGAAGTGGCACAGCTCGTGGACGACCACGTACTCGATAAACGCGGGCGGGTACTCGCAGAGCTTCGCGTTGAAGGTCAGGGCGTGCGTCCCGGACGAGCAGCTGCCGAAACGGGAAGTCATCACCCGGAAGCGAACGTCCGACGGCGGGGCCACGCCCCGCTGTGCGAAGTACGGGAAATGCTGCTTCAGAAGCGGCATGACGAGCATCCGGGTCTGCGCCTTCTCGAAGGTCTCGACCGCCGACATCCGCCAGCCGCTGTCCTGCGGATCGGGGAGATGCAGCGTCAGCGTCCCTGCCTGCCGGTCCAGCTCAAACCGCCCTGTCCGCCCCTCGCAAGGCACGCAGACCACGCGCAGAACGCCGCCGAGGTACGGGACGATATCCCGTCCGGCCAGCGTTTCCGTGTCGGGATGCGCCTCGGCACGGGCCGCCGTCTTCTTCAGCGCGTTCAAAAGCCAAGCCTCGTGATCCGTCAGAAAGGCTGTGATCTTTGCATCCGATGTCTGCCGGGGGACGGACAGATGCACCTTGCCGTCCGCGCGCACCCGCATATTGATGTTCTTGACGCTCTTGCGCTCCAGTTCGTAGGTCAGCTTCTGCCCGCTCACAGGCAGCCGCAGGGTCCGCTCCGTGACAGCCACCAAAGATCCCCTCCTTCCGTCACTCCGGTCATGTTTTCGACTTACAGTATACCATTCCCGGGCTCGTCTGTCAAGAGTCCGCTTGCTTTTTCACTCAGCCCCTTGACACCGGGCCATCCGTGTGTTATACTGTTTCCGGTATCCCACTCTATACTTCAAAGGAGAAATCATCATGAAGAAACTTTTGTCCGTTCTCATGACCGCAGCCATGCTGCTGTCCCTGTTCTGCCTGTTCGGCGTGAGCGCTTCCGCTGACGGCGGTTATTCCGTCTCCGTGAGCGAGCAGATCGGTGTCGAGCTGGATGCGTCGACGTCCACCGATGCCGCCGTTACGTCAGCCGGTAAGTCCGTCGCGTCCGACGCCGCGACCGTCAGCACCTGCTCGTACCTGCTCAAGGTCACCACTTCCACCGGCGCCGAAGTGATGGAATACACGTTGATCATCGACGGCCACGAAAACGCCAAGGCCATCACCTCCACCTTCAACGCCGGCAACTCCAACGCCACGCTGTTCATCACGCTGCCCGAGGGCCACTATAACGAAGTCATCGCCCGCGGCAAAGCTACCGACGGCGCTGCTTACGACGTGCTGAAGTTCACCGACCTGACCGTCACCGCCGCCGAGCATGAGATCAGCGAGGAAGGCATCGAGGTCGAGTACAAGCCCGTTTGGACCGTCCTGCCCGCAGAGATGGTCAAAACCGCCTCCCATATGACCGTCACCGAGGACGTCGGCTTTGCCCACATGGCCTGCGACTCGAACGGCGACCCCAACTACTACTTCATCCAGGGCACCCGCACCAAGGTCGGCCGTTACCTGCTCATCAAGTACGACAACCATTCCATCGTCCCGCGTATGCAGATCTACATGGCACAGGATGCCGGCATCTCCTCCGATAACAACATGATCGAGTTCGAGATCGCCGCCAGCAACTCCGGCTGGACCTACGTCGTGGTCGATATGTCCAAGAACGCCTTCTACGACAAGGATACGCAGGAGGTCTGCAACTTCCGCTTCGACCCCATCGAGGCCCGCAACATCAACGGCGGTAAGTACAAGTTCGACGGCACCGAGTCCGTGGACGTCGCGTATGTCATGGGCTTCACCACCAAGGCCGGCCTTGAGGGCTGGCTCGCCGCCAACGAGCTGCACGAGGTCGAGAAGACCGCCGTGCTGCAGGAAAGCCAGCTGACCGCCGTCGACGGCGGCTTCACCTATACCGACAAGCTCGGTGACGTCTACCCCGTCACCGCCAACGGAGACGGCACCTACTCCTACACCTTCAAGGCTATGGACGTCCGCACCCCCTGCGACACCACTCCGAAGCTGCTGCTCGACGGCTCCAAGCTGCTCGGCAGCGAGTTCCACGCTGCTGAGACCGTCAAGGACGACAAGACCGGCGTCGTGACCGCGACCGCGATCGGTGCCGATCCTTACTACAGCCTGTTCGTCGAGGAAAAAACGCTTGGCCGCTTCATGGCGATCCATTACAAGACCGACGTGGAAGATAACATGGAGATCTTCACCGCGTCCGAGGGCGACGGCCCCGAAGGCGGCAAGTCCTTCGAGATGCCGCTCACGGCCGACGGCAACTGGCACACCGCCGTGGTCGACCTGTCTGCGTACAGCTTCATCGACAGCGAGACCTACAAGGTCAACTATCTGCGCTGGGACTTCCTCTGCGGTGCCTCCGAGGGCTCCGTGGACGTCGAGTACATCGCTTTCTTCGATAGCGAGGATGCCGCTTACCTGTACGTCCATGAGTACAAGACCTACACCGTGACCTTCACCGCCAGCAATCAGGTCGTGGCGAAGGTGATCTTCGAGGCCGGCGCGACCTCCGTCGAAGAGCCTGCCGTTCCCGAGAAGGAAGGCTACACCGGCGCATGGG
The DNA here is from genome assembly GCA_024404505.1 of Clostridia bacterium. Taxonomy (GTDB): domain Bacteria; phylum Bacillota; class Clostridia; order Oscillospirales; family CAG-272; genus CAMEON01. The sequence goes on along the minus strand of JAKSPU010000068.1, from coordinate 11,695 downwards.
CTGCCTACACGATCTCTGACAAGAACATCACGGTCAAGGCCGTGTACACCGCCATCGAGCAGCCGACCGAGGCGCCCACCGAGGCCCCGACCGAAGCTCCCACGGATGCTCCTACCGAGGCTCCGACTTCCGCTCCCACCGAGGCACTCACCGAGGATAAGGACGCTACAGAGCCCGCTGCCACGACTGCCGGCACCGAGCCCGCGACCGAGGCGGAAGGCACCGAGCCCGGCAAGAAGGGCTGCGGCGCCGTTATCTCCGGTGCTGCCGTTCTGTTTGCCGCCGCAGCTGCTGCCGTTGCACTCAGAAGAAAGCACTGATCCCCTGCCCCGCTGTCCGATTGACAGCATAAGATATGTTACGGGCTGCCGCGATACGCGGCAGCCCGTTTTGTTTGGTTCTTCATAAAACAACATTTGTTCTGCGTTCAATTCGGGGGCAGGAGCGCAGCCTTCCGGACGCACCCCGCGGGCGATTCATCCGTGCAGAATGAAGTGCATACCCAAAGACGACTTGTCCGGGTCGTCGGGCAGCGTCAGCACGCCGTTTCCGACCAGATCGTGAACGGCCATCATTCTGACCTTGTACAGCTCCATGCGGATGTAGTAGCCGAGGCTGTCGTGCAGCACCTGATGGCTGTATTTTCTGAATATCTCCGCCAGCGCGTCGTAGGCGTCGGCGATATTCCGCAAAAGCGTACCGTGATGCCGGTGCCGGTCGAACAGAGCGTGAAGCCGGCCAATCGACTCGTCCGTGAACAGCAGAACGTCGGGAACCGGATACCCTTCGGCGTTCAGATGCGTGAATCTCTCGTCATGCGCCTGTGCCAGATGCTTCTCATACTCCGTCAAAGGCTCCCCGGCCAGATACCGTCTGAAGCACCGGCACACCGATTGGACTTCATCATAATCCGGCGCTCCGCATTGGTTCCACATGGCATAATCGCCGTAGCGGTACTGCCAGAACTCGTTTTCGGAGCCCGTGCCGTCGTGTCCCATCGAAATACTTTCGGGAAGCTCAGCGGCCTCGTATCCGACGAAGCCCCACGACTCCCCGTTGGCGCGCACGGGCGGATCGTAAACGCCGCGTTCGCTGACCACCTCATCAATCAGGCAGTCGAGAAGATACGGCGTCAGCCACCAGCGGAGGGTGTTGTCGTCCGTGGGGCCGCCCACCACGCACGACCGGCGGATCTCGTCCATGCTGTCGTTCATGATTTCCGCCAGCAGACGGCTTCTTTCCTCCGCCGTCCGGCGCAATGCGTGGTAGATCGCCAGCCTGCAATCCCTGTCGAGGATGAAGAAGTTCGTGACGAATTTGTCCCCCTGCTTGTCGAGCAGCGTCGCCTGATACAGGATTCCGACCTCTTCCTCCATATACGGCAGGGCGATGCCGAGCGCGACGGACAGCTCCTCGAGCGTGGACGGGTTGTTGCTCGCCTCCAGCAGAATGTTTTTGGGGATGCTTCTCTGCACGACGCTCCACGGCAGACCGCTGGGCTGGCTGCCGCTCGCGCAAAAGGTGATGTCCTCCGGTTTGTAGCTGCGTTTTCCGAATTCTCTTGCCATATCCATACCTTCCTTCAGTATTTTTCTCGCACGGAGAAGCCGAGACTTCACCGTGTTGACGGACAGCGAGAGTGCCGACGCAATCTCACGAACGCTTTTGTCCTCCACGTAGTAGGCAACGATGATGTGACGGTACTCGCTCCTGATGAACGCCAGCTCCCGCCGGAGCAGAGCCGTTTGCTCTGCGTGTATCATGTCATCCGCTATGTTTCCGTCCTCATCCTCGATCTCATAGTCGCCGATATCGGCACCGGTTTCCGATTCGTTCCGACTGTGCCTGCGCTTTGCCCACCGGGCGTATCGGTTGTGCGCGATCTGCCATACCCACGCCGGGAAGCTCTGCGGCACGACACCCTTGTTCAGGGCCGTGATGACCGTCAGGGCGATGTCCTGCGTCAGGTCGTCGGCGTCAAACTGATTTCCCGTCCGCTTCAGGCAGTAGTAGAACAGCTTTTCCATGTAGTTTTCGGCAAAGTCGTTGATCGACTGCGCGCACGTTATGTTCGTTTCCTGCATTCGCTCTCGCCTCCTTTCATTCATATAGTGTCGGATTCACGTATTCGGGTGCATGGATAGCAAAGATTTTTTTATAAATCGGTATTTGCCCCGCGTTCTGCTCGGGGAGTGGCTTTTGTTACACATCAATTTACAAAAAGAGTCATCGGGTTCCGAATCTATTATATATAACGGATGCGCTTCTGTCAAGACGTCACTCCGCCGCTTCCGCGTTTTCCCGCTCTCCGACTTTGCACGGATACGGCGCACCGGGGCGCCGCCCCCTTCTCCCTGCACCCTCATCCTGCGGGACGCGGGGGACACCTCGCGCTCCGCGCTCGGGGACCTACCCCCCGGCCCCCTCCCGTGCGCGGGAGGGGGAGATTCTAAAACCTTTTACCGAGGAGAGGGGGCGCTGCGGCGCCCCCTCTCCTCGGTCTCCTCATCCCTTGGAACCGCGCCTGCGGGCACGGGAATGCGTGCCGCGCCTCCGCTCCCTTAGGTCTGCACGGATCGGGCAGATGCCATCTGCCCGATCCCGAGCGGGGTAAGGAGCCCCCGCGACTGCATTTATAAAAAGGCGGGCGCCCATGAGGGCACCCACCTATCTTGTCCAGCGTAAACTGAACCTTGGTCAAAAATCATTTTTTGAAAGTTCTTGGGATCCTCAAGGACTTCTTTCAAGAAGTCCTTGAGCGGGGTCCGGGGCAGAGTCCCGGGCATTTCTACTTCAATAAATCCGGCATATCCCGCCACATATTGTCGATGAAGATGGCGTATCCTGTCGTCGGGTCATTGATGAGGACGTGGGTGACCGCGCCGATCAGCTTTCCGTCCTGCATGACGGGGCTGCCGGACATCCCCTGCACGATGCCGCCGGTCTTGCCGAGCAGCGCGGGATCAGTGACCGTCACCGCAAAGCACTTGGAGCCTGACGCATCGCGGTCGACCGCGCTGACGTTGACCGCGTACTCGCCGATCCTCCCGTCGTCCAACGTGCAAAGGATGCTGGCCGCACCCTCGTGCACCGCGTTCCGCTCGGCGACTGTGACCATGCGGTCAGCACCGGACGGCAGATCGGTAAAGATGCCGAATACCCCGCACGGCGTGTTGCCGACGAGCGTACCCGTTTTGCCGGGATTGAAGTACCCCTTGATCGCGCCCGGCTCCCCGGACACGCCCTTGTCGATCCCGCTGACCGTCACGTCGGTCACCTGACCGCGGCCCATCGGGATCAGCGCTCCGGTATCACCGTCGCAGATGCCGTGCCCCAGCCCTGCGAACGCCTGCGTACCCGGGACGATGAAGGTCACGGTCCCGATGCCCGCGCCGCTGTCCTTGACCCAGATGCCGGTCTTGTACCGTCCCTCCTGCCGGGACTGCACCGGCGATACGGTCAGCGTCAGCACCTCGGGCGCAGACTCTCCTGCAGGGGGCGCTTTGGCGGAAGCCTTTCCGACCGGCTTGTCCGGCAGCCGCCGCACGGTCAGCGTCAGGGGACGCCCGCCGGAGCTCTCAACGGCCGCCGTAAGCTCGGCGGCGCTGCCGAGCGGCTTCCCGCCGACGTGCGTGATCACGTCACGGACCCGGATGCCCGCGTCCCTTGCAGGATTGCAGACGCCGGTATTCGTGTCCACGTCACAGAAGCCGACGACCAGCACGCCCTCGGTGTAGAATCGGACGCCGAAGGGCATACCGCCCAGAATGACCTCGTCCCGTGCCGGGCTGCCGCCGGCCGGAGCCGCCTGAACGGTCAGCGTCCCGATGCCGACCGCCAGCACGAGCACCAACACGACGGACAGCAGCCGGCGGAGACGCTTTCGGTTACTGTTGTTCATTTGTTGTTACCTTGCCTTTTTCGAGAATGGATGTGCTGCGGTCCTGCCGCCCGGAGGACAGAGTGCTGCCGGCGTCCGACCCGCACCGTTATGGTGTGCCGCCCGCGGCGCGGTCATGTGTAACAGTTTCTGCGGGCCCTGCCTTTGTTTTGCGGCGCGATTTTTGCTTTTCAAATAAAGTATGGAGGCTGAACGGGCCGCTCATTCCGGCGGTATCGCATGAAAAAAATGGTGTGTCAAAAAATGGCGTTTGCCCTGCGTTCCGTTCATGGAGGGGGCATGGCAGCGTCCTGCGCGCATTTCAAAAAAACCGGGCTGCCTCACTTGCGTGAGGCAGCCCGGCGCAGACACTCAAGCCTGCCGCCGCCCTGTCAGAAGCCAATCTATGGACACACAGAGCAGCGCGGATAATTCATCCAGAAATACAAGGTCGGGACAGGCAAGGCCCCGCTCCCACTTGGAAACGGCCTGCGGCGTGACCCCCATGCGGTCCGCCAGCTCGGCCTGCGTCAGTCCCCGCCCGCGCCGGCTGTCGGCGATGCGGGCGCCCAACTGATCAGGACGGATCATGGATTCGGCGTTCTCCTTCTTATGCAATATACGGGTAACGCAGAACAGGACCCACGCCCGTCCCGCAAGCGGGACGGACGGGGCCGGTTGTGACCGGGCTGCATCAAGCGTATCAGCCCGTCAGATCGTCTGATCCGAAACGACTTGAATCAATTCATGATGTCGGCTGTCCCGGACAGGGATCAGCCACGCCCACCCGTGAGGCGTGGGTCACAGGATCCGGATTTTAACGAGTCAAACATAAACTCCGCCTCCTTTCACGTATGCGGACAAAGCCAATATCTTCAGGACGGTACCTTCCCGACGGCCCCACCGCGGATTTCACGTTTCCGTGATGGCTACAGTATAACAGATTCTGCCCGGCTTGTCAATCAACCAGCGGTTGATTCACGACTTGTACAAGAGGCGGACGGCTCCCAGAAGGCCGGACGGCTGAAGCGTCAGGAAGTAGGAGAAGCCGTCGCGTATCCGCCCGCCGAGCGTGTTGGACACCGTGACCGTGATCACGTTCTCTCCGGGCTTCAACAACATCCCGACCGGGAATGCGTACGGCGCACAGACGCGGATGCCCGCGTCGCGTCCGTTGACCATCAGACGGGCGTTCTCACCGACCTGACCGAGGTCAAGCACCGCACCATCCGGCACCCTGTCGAGCAGCAGGCTGAACGTGTAGCGCATCTTGCCCGCAAAGCCGGGCAGACGGTCAGGCGCGTTGAAATCGAACAGCGTGTCCGTCACGCAGTAAGGCCGGTATACCGTCAGATCGTCGGCGTCGGCGGTCTCCACCGTATACGTCGGCTTGAGCGTCACAGCCTTGTCAGCCTCCGGTCTGCCGGGCAGATCGGCGGAAGCCCCGCTGCCGAACACGAGGATCTCGGATTGTCCGCCGGCCAGCGAAACGGCAACGACGCCGTCAGCCGTGTACGCCTTCCACGCCGCGTCCTCGATGAGGCGCAGCCGTGCGTATTCACCCGACGCGGGCAGGTGCAGGACCGCCTCGCAGGGCTGCGCGTCCTCGTTGAACAGCATGAAGACCTGCTGCTCTTCCCCGTTCACGATATGGAAGGTCCGCAGCAGCGGGCATTCACCGTCCACCGTGACGTCGCAGATGCCAAGACCGCGCACGGCGTCCGCCAGCGCGCTCAAAGGCACGGTGCGTCCGACCGCGCCGGCGGGAAGGCCGTCCGCGTACAGGACCGGGAATCCGGCGGCGGTCAGCTGATTCAGCCGGGCCACGAGCGCGGCGGGCAGCTCGGGCGCGTACGGGATGACCAGCACGCCGAAGCCGTTGCCGTTGACGTACAGTCTGCCGTCCCGGAGCTCGGATTGCTCCAGAATGACCTCGGTGCAGAGGATGTCGTAGTTGATGTGTGCGTCGTACAGCTCCTTTGCGGGCTTCTGCGTCAGCATGGCCGTGTCACGCAGATTCATCCACTCGCCCTCAGCGTGGTACAGGATGGCTGCCGGTACGCGCGGTTTGCCGCCCGTGAGCAGATGCGCGGCCTTGTTGACGTATCTCATGATCGCGGAGAAGCCATCATACTGCGGGTCGTGTCCCTCCGCGCCGAAGTGCGGCGGGCAGTCCGGGTCGGGGTAGTCCGGGGAGAAGGCGTGCGGCACGAAATGATTCACGCCGCGCACGAGCAGAAAGTCCATCAGCCACTTCATCATGACCGAGCCCTCGCCCCAGCCGTACGCACCGAAGACCTCGCACATGGCCCGTCCCTGCATCCTCGGCACCTGATGACAGAGCGAAGCGGCCAGCTGGCCGAGAACGTAGTGGAAGAATTCCGGGTCGGTAACGCCGCCGGAAGCGCTGTACGCGGTCATGTGGTGCGCGCAGGAGGGCATCACCTGATGCAGCACGATGTCGATGCCGCTCATGTCCTGACCGTCAAGTCCGCGGAAGTAATGACCGACCGAGTGACCGAGGCGGGTGTGATTGTTCCAATCCTCGATGATATGTCCGATGTATTCGACGCCTCGCTCACGGCACCAATCGCCGATCGCGCGGCAGAAGCAGGTCTGGTACAGGTGCGTGACCGCGTTCATGTACGCCAGCCGCAGCGCGGGCGAACGGTCACCGAAATACCACAGCTCGCCGAGGTAGGGCGTCGGGTCGTATCCCAACTCGTCCGTCATGCGGGACAGCACGTCGGCGTTCCACGGCAGCGCCATGCCGTCCTGCCCGACGCGGGTGTCGTAGAATCCGTAATCGGCCCGGTGCGCGCCGAAGTAGCGGTTGCCCATCTCCGGCTCGTCCGAAAAGAAGCCGGCGAGCGTGTTGCCGAAATAGCGGGCGTAATGCGCCCAATGCGGCTCGTAGACCGCCTCGATCTGCACGTGAGCGGACTCGGCGGTGATGGGATCGATGTAGTCGTCCTTGCTGCCGCGGCGGGACCGGTACAGGAAGAACACGCGGTAAACGCCCGCAGGAATGTCAAGGTACAGGAAGCCGCCCTGCGCGCGGTCTGTCAGGTCGACGGCCTCGCCGGTGACGGTCTCCTCCATGCCGTCGCGGCGCAGCATATACACGCCTACGAGCGGCTCCTCCGGGGCAGAGGGATTCATCAGGATCGACGCGTGCTCCAGCGGTCCGACGACGTCCACGTGGCGCTCGATCAACTCCCACTGACGCAGGTGGGGATATTTTGACTTTATGTACCCGTTGGCGTAGCCGGTGGGAAAATGCTTGTCGTCGAGGATCCAGACCTTCATCCCGCGCTTTTCACACTCGGCGAGGATGATATCCATGTCCCGCCACCAGCCGGGACCGCCGAAGTCGGGGTGAGGGCGCGACTCCACGCACAGGGCGCGGCAGCCGCTGTTGTAAATGCGTTCGATCTGCGCGGGGATGCGCTCGGTATGATTGCCGTGCTGCCAATAGAACGGAAGCAGATAGTTCTCCTCCCGCCCGGCCAGCACGTCGGAAAGGCGGTCGGAAATGATCCCTGTCATAATATTCCCTCCTTAAAGTAGGATACCATTATTATACAGGATAACATGCCGGATTGCAAGAGGAATCGGGGGAAAACAGGAATTTTCGTGCCGATCGCCGGCAGAAAGCGTCTCCGCACTTGACAAACCGCGCCCGTTCGGGTATAATGATACCGTTTCATATTTTTTCCCCAAGCTGCGGGAGGGATTATTATGCCGCTTACACTGCTGTCCAACATTGCCGGGTATCTGGGGACCGCCGCCGCCATACTCGGATTTCAGGTCAAGAAACGGGAGGGACTGCTGGCGTGCCAGATCGCCTCGAATCTGCTCGTATCGCTCAGTTTTCTGTTCCTGTTCCAGCTCGCGGGCGGGAGCATCTGCTTCATCGCCACGGGACATACCATCGTGAACTACTGCCTCGCCAAGCGGAACAAGGTGCCGACGTGGCAGTTGAACGCCCTTTTCCTTTTGCTGTACCTTGCCGCGTCCGTGTACTCGTGGGTCACGGCCGAGCAGTTCCTGTTCCCCGTCGACGTGTTCCCGTTCATCTGTGCCGTTCTGTTCCTGCTGGCGATCACGTTCACGAACGGGAAGGTCATCCGCCTCCTGTTCCTCGCCAACGCGGTGCTGTGGATCCTGTACGACCTGTTCGGCGCGACCTTCGCCGCCGCCAATCTTGTGACCCACATTCTGGTCCTGCTCTCCAACGTCATCGCCATCATCCGGTACGACGTGATCGCAGGGAAAAAGGACAAGGATACGGAATCGTAACCGGCGGATACTGCGGTTATCCATATACAAAAACGAAAAACACAGGCATAGCCTGTGTTTTCCTTATATTCAGACTTGACCGGACGTCATTCCCCCGCCGATCCGTGATCAACGGGCTGTCAAAGGCCGAGTTTTTCCCGAAGCTCGTCCAGATAAATAATATGTGCCGGGCATCGTTTTCTGGTCTGTAAGGCATATTCGTAGTGCTTGTCAAACGACTCCTTCGCTTTCTGCCAATCGCTCTGATGCCCGTATATCATGGCTTCCTCTAAGAATATCAGGTGATTATTCATCGTGTCAAACCACGGATACTCTCTCCGATGCGCCAGAACGGCTTCCCTGCTTGTGAAAATATCAAACACGGGCAGCACATCTTCCTCTATTTCACGAATGATATCACTGCAGATCGCGTCGACGTCCCTGTTCAGGTCATATACCTTTTCACCCTTGGTTCGTTTCGTTCTGACAGTCCCCAATCTTGTCCGCATATTGCACTCGTATTCATGATAATAGCTTTTATCGTTCACGATGTGAAACTGGCGTTCAAAGCACTCGGGGATCCTGATCCCGATGTTGACGGACAGCAGATGCGTGGCGTCAAGGTACGCCTGACCGCATTGGAAATTGATGACCTGAGAAATATCTCCCGATACGAATCTGTGCAGCGTGCGTCCGTGCTTGGTGAATCCCAACGGCTTGACGATTTTATAGACTTCGGATTCGATACGATTGATCTGCTGCGTTACGTAGCCTGCTTCCATTCTGCGCCTCCTGCAATTCTGTCTGATATTCCGAACAAATCCATCTGTATTGTATCATAAAAGCGTCATTTCAGACAATTCTTTTTTCTTCATAAGCGCCTCACAATTCTGATTTGTCGATCTCATTATAACACAATTACGTGAACTTTACAACCGATTTTGCGCAAAAACCTCGGTTTCCGACTGCTGCCGGTCAATGAAGTCACCCTTTATGGCCGTTTCTCCGTTCCTTCATTTCTTCATTAGCGGAGTGTCTTCATTTCTTCATCAGCCCGCTTGCTGGCGGCTTCATTCCAAAAGGAAAAGCACCGCCGATGCGATGCTTTTCTATTTGCCTAAAAGCAAGCAAATTATGCATTTCGGGACTAAAAACAAGTAAATTATACGTCCGCCGCCTGCTCGACAAACCGGGATTTGTGTGGATGATTAGTCCCCCTTTTCTTTTATGGCAATAAATATTTCGCCCATATCGTTTTCTTCATCATTTGTTGTGTAATTCACCATCACAGAGTTAGGAGATAGTTCTTTATAATTTGTTTGCGGAAGCCATTCTTCCTTAATCTTTTTCCATGTCTTTTCACGTGCGTCTGTTCGTGAAACACCTTCACATTTAAAGCAAGCCCACATAAACGAAGGAAGAGTGAGATTTTCATAGTTTTCTATATCAGTACAGTCGTCCAACTTGCAAATTGCTGTTTCATTCATTTCTTCGTTTTTTTCTGCAAGTAATTGACTCAAAGAATAAAAGAACATATCCGGCAAACGACCGTCATCAAGACAAACAACCCTTTTCTTATCCCTTTCAAATTTAACTCTGATCGTACACGATTCCACTTTGCCAAGTCGATAATCCATGATATAACCGCCTTTCATAAAAAGTTCGAGTTTTAATGGTGCATACGATTTGATCGGATGCCCGCTTTTTCTTACAGCGGCCGGAGTTGCTCCGTGAAAACGAGTGAAGGCTTTTGTAAAGCTATCGACTGAATCATACCCGTATTTCAAAGCAATATCAATTACCTTTTCTTCACAGGAAAGCAGATCATTTCCCGCACTGGCCAGTCTGCGGTTTCTGATATACTCACCTATGGTAAATCCGCAAAGCAAAGAGAACGATTTTTGAAAATAATAGGGGGAAGCATACGCTTTCGCCGCAATATCTTCAATTTTCAGATCATTTGTTAGATTTGCTTCGATATACTTAATTGCCTCACTAATGCCCTCAATCCAATTCATTTTTTCTCCGTCCTTTCTGTGAGACAATTATATCAAAGAATTACACCGATTTCTCGCTTTTTAATGCTATGTTTTGTCCGGTTTTTGCTGGGCTGATTGAACACCAAATTCTGATTTGTCGCCCGTCTGTCCGATACCGTTCGCCCGTTCAGATCAGAATCGTCCGTCCAAGCGGCACGGAGTAGATGGCCGTCACGGGAATTTGCTCTTCAAACATCGCCTCGCAGATCTCACGGTAGTAGGCAAGCTGATGTTCGTGACGCGCCCGCAGCCGCTCCTCCGCCTTCGCCTGATTCTTCCATTCGTCGGCGAGGATCGCGTCCGTCTTATAGTCGATGAGCGTCAGGACCCCTGTGTCGGGATCGCGGAACACACAGTCCACTACGCCCTGCACCGTCACCTTCGTCCCGGACGCGCGCAGTTTCTCGCCGAGCGCTTCGTCTTCCGTGAATCGGTCGGCGTCCATCACGGCGTTGAAACGGAATTCCCGCTTCACGAACGGCGAACGGGAGATTTTGCCGTACAGCTCGCTCTCCACGAACCGCCCGATCAGCCGCCCGTCGATCAGCGCCGCCGTCGCCGCCGGGAGGAATTTCTCCCGCACCATCCGGTCGCGCTCCGCCTCAAAGCCGTCCCGGCCAAGCGCGCCGAAATCGCAGAATAGCAGGAAAGCGTGCGCAGCCGTACCGCGTTCCGCCGCCGTCGCGTCCGCTTTGCCTTCCATGAACCGCGGACGACGCATCGGCTTTTTCGCCGGTTCTTCATCTGCCGCTCCGTCGGCCGGTGTTTCCGCCACCACGCCGTCGGATTCCCCGTCGTCGAGGATGCGCGGATTCAGCCGGGATACCGTCAGCTTCGACGGCACGCCCGCGAGGAACCGATCGGGATACGTGAACGCAAACCGCACCGCTATCTCCGCCGTGTCTGCCGCCGGGTGAATCTCTGCGGATCCCGCGCCTGCGCCGTCGCCTGCCGTCATCTCCGCCGCGTCCACGACCGTGACCGTCCAATACTGCCCGCCGGCCACGCACGCATCCACGATCCAGTCGAGATACGTGCTCTCAATGACGCGGTGCGTATAGGCGTCGGCAAATTCCCGCTGCCGCACCGCTTTGGCGAGCATTTCTTCCGCATCCGCCGTCGTGCCCGTGACGATCAGCCGGTCCCGCGCTCTCGTCAGCGCCACGTACAGCATCCGCATTTCCTCGTCCACCGACTCCCGGCGGATCTTCTCCGAGATCGCGCGCCGGATCAGCGTATCGCACCGCACAAGGCCGCTCTCGTCCGTCAGGTACATTCCGAGGCCGATGACGGGATCGAAGAGCATCGTGCGGGTCTCGTCCTTCGTGTTGCGCTTTTTGTCGCATTCGGACACGAAGCAGATCGGGAATTCAAGTCCCTTCGATGCGTGAATGCTCATGATGGAGACCGCGTCTGCCGCCTCCGGTGCTTTTTTGTCGCCGTCACGTCCGTCGATGGCCTCCGCCAAAAACGTGAGAAAGCCGGAGAGCCCGCC
>JAKSPU010000067.1 GCA_024404505.1 Clostridia bacterium | reverse complement strand
CCGAGGAGAGGGGGCGCTGCGGCGCCCCCTCTCCTCGGTCTCCTCATCCCGGAGAACCGCGCCTGCGGGCGCGGGAGAACAGCGGCTCTCTGCTTTCGCGGCTGCGCCGCTCCCTTCTCCCTGCACCCTCATCCTGCGGGATGCGGGTACGACAGTAAAAAGGCGGGCGCCCATGACGGCACCCACCTGTTTAGTTCAGCGTAAACCGAGCTTCTGTTTATTCATTGCCCATAAAGTTCTTGGGATCCTTAAGCCCTTCTTTCAAGAAGGGCTTAAGCGGGGTCCGGGGCAGAGCCCCGGGCGTTCTCCGGGTGTGGGGCAGAGCCCCACAAACGCGTCCCCGGTGTCCGGGGCAGAGCCCCGCAGACACACCATATCAAAGCGCCTTGTCCTCCGGAGCGGCAATGGGCTCGCGCATCCTGAAGCCCAGCATGGTCATGTCGTCAAACTGCGGGGCTCCGGCTGTAAAGAGGTCGACGTCCTGCTTTACGGCGGCGATCAGCTCATCCATACCGGCATCCTTGTGCCTGTTCAGGACGGCAAGCAGCCTGTCCGTACCGAATTGGGCCTCGCTTTGGTCGTTGGCCTCGACCACGCCGTCCGTGTAGACGAACAGAGCGTCGCCCTCGTCAAGATGCAGCCGGGTCTCCTTGTACTTCATGCCGTCCACGCCACCGAGGACGAAGCCGTGCTTGTCGCGGAAAAGTTCAAAATCGCCGTTCCCGTGTCTGATGATGGGATACTCGTGTCCCGCGTTCGCGGTGACCAGATCACCCGTCTCAAGGTCAAGCACGCCGAGCCATACGGTGACGAACATCCCGTGCAGACTTTTCTTGTTCAGCTGCCGGTTGACGTCCTCGAGGACCGTGCCGGGCGCCTGACAAACGGTCAGCTTGTTGTCCAGCATCAGCTTTGACATCATCATGTACAGGGCAGCCGCAATCCCCTTGTCGGCCACGTCCGCCACGATCAGCGCCAGATGCGTATCGTCAAGGTACAGGAAATCGTAAAAATCACCGCCGACCTCGCGCGCGGGCTGCATCGTTGCCGCCAGATCAAACAACCGGGAGCGGCAGGCGGAAAGCTCGGACACAGCCGGAAGAGCGTGCGCCTGAATGGTGTTTGCCATGTCCAGCTCGGTCTCGATCCGCGCCTGTGATTTTGATACGACGTCCTGCTCGATGACCATCGTTCTGCCGTGCGCCGCGATCACGTAGCAGACGGCGGCGATGACGGCAAAGATGAACCACCGCGGCAGGAAGGACTGGGCCATCACGGCGCGGACGTAGCTCCACAGCTCCCCGGTGGCGAAGTTCAGATCGGGCGCCTCCATATTGAAGTAAGCGCCGCAGAACGCGGAGACCGCAAAGAAGACCGTCGTCAAGAGGGAGACCTGCACCGTAAAGGCGCGGGAATAGTACCAGCAGCTGAATACGACCGGAATGATGATCAAAAGCGGCACGTTGTAGGTCAGGATACTGTCAAGATAGGCAAGCGTAATGACCAGCGACAGCATCGTCATGTACTTGATCCACTTCTTTTCACCCTTGAACGCAAGGCAGATCACGGCAGGGACCAGAAGAAGCACGATCCCCACGGGGAAGATCTCCAGCACGTATTTCTGACTGATCGCAAGGACGCCGATCGCATTCATCAGCCAGCATACGGCCAGCACGGCGGCGCACGCAAGCATGAATCTGCCGACGAGAAGATTGGCTTTTATCTCATTTTCCCAAAAGATCTGCGCCGTGGGTTGTTCGTTTTTCCGGGAGAAAATGCCCCGCAGCAGTTTTATTCTTTCATTCCTCATAGCCTTTTCCGGATGTATTCCTTTCCTTTTTACCGTGAACGGGCTGATTCCCGCTTATATCCGATATCCGTTTTCCCTGACCCGTGAGCGGTCACGGATCGCGGGCCTGTCGTCACACCCTGATGATCAGCGTGTTCGTGTTCAGGATATTCACGTAGTTGACTTCCTTTGCTATGCCGTAAACGAGACGGATGCCTATGCCGGAAAACTGTCCCTTGCTTTTCATCACGTCATAGCGCTCCTTCATGTTGAAGTAGCGGCAATCGTCGCGGATGCGGAGCGTGACGTCGCCGCCGTCTATCATCACGCGGACCTCGCAGTAATGCGATTTTTCGTCCTTCAGGAATCCGTGTGACACGACGTTCCCCGCGATCTCCTCGACGCACAGGGCCGAATAATAGGCACGTTTCCTGTCGATGCCGTGCGAGGTGCAGAACGTCTGGATCTTCTCGGATATGCCGACGACCTCGTCCATCGTGGTGACGGAGAAGGACAGGCTGTCGTCGTAGCCGAAATCCTCGGGGATCAGGAGCAGCGCGTCCCCGAATTTCCTGCCGCGCCTCAGGATGCACGTGGTCAGGATATAGGTGAGCAGCACGCACAGCTCGCCGGCCGGAATGGCAGCAAACAGCCCGACAGGGCCGAACAAATGACCGAAAACGACGGTGCAGAGCGCGGTAAAGACAAACCGGTGGGATACGGTGTGCAGATGTGCCAGAACGATCTTCCGCGTCGCCTGCAGATAGCTCAGGATGCTCGTGTTCAGCGCGTTCAGCGGCAGAGACAGAGCAAAGCAGCGCAGCATGATGACCGTCAGCCTGTATTCCTCCGTCCCGGCGGTAAAGAAAACGGAGGCTATCGGCGGAGCCAGCAAAAACAGGGCAAGTGCGAGCGCGGTGCAGAATATCGCAACCGTCCGGACGGCGTTCCCCGCCGTCTCCTTCAGCGCCTTCCTGTCCTTTTCGCCGTAGAACACCTGCGACAGCAGGCTCACGCTTTCCGCGATGCCGCCTCCGACGACGTAGAACAGGCCGGTGACGCTGGATTTGACCGACATGGCTGCCATGACGCAGGCACCGCCGACGGCCAGCGCCGTGCGGTTGATCACGATGGGCGAGAGCAGCTTGCACGCGTACATGGTCAGCCTCGGCATACCGATGCGGGCCATTTCGCCGACAGCCTTCAGGTCGAACTGCCGGATCCTGAACCGGAAAGCGGACCGCTTGCGGAAGAAATCGGTCAGCAGGATGATCGAAGCTATGTCGAAGGCGATACCGCTGGAAAAGCCGATGCCGAAGATCGCGCGCAGGCTGTCACCGCGCCATTGCAGGACGGAGAAAACGTCTCCGCCGATGTTCAGTGCGCTTTGCAGGACGGTCACGGCTGTCACGAGCTTTTTGTTCCCGTCCAGCGTAACCAGCGGGCAGAGCACCGAAAAGGCGAAAAAGCCCGGGATGCCGTAAAACCAACCCCGCATATAATTCCGCAGGCCGTCATACAGCAGCCGGTCGGAGCCGTCCGCGCCGAAGAGCCGGCACAGAGGATCGAGGCAGAGGAAGCCGAGCACCGTCGCGGCCAGCGTAACGGCGGACAGGACCACGATGCCGCTGGTGAAGTACCGATTCGTTTTTTCGCTGTCGCCCGAGCCCATGGCGCCCGAGCAGGTAGCCTGCAGACCGATCGCGAATATACAGCAGAAGAGCGAGACCAGCTGATACGAGGCGCCGCCGAGACCGGTCGCGGCAAGCAGCGTCGCACCGAGGCTGCGGGAGGTGATCAACCCGTCGACCACCATGGAGGCGGAATCCGCGAGGCTGATCATCATAAAGGTAAAAGCATAGTTCAGCAGAATCTTTTTCGTCATTTTACTGTCTTTCACCATGACCGTCTCACCCCCTGCCGAGCGTATCGCTTTTATTGTATCAATTCTATCATATTTTGGCACTCTTGTCAATACTAAACGTCGTTTCTGTCGGAGCGGGCAGCGATTGCCGCGCGTTCGGGAGGTTATGCGGGGCTCTGTTCCGGACCCCGCCCAAAGGACTTTGATTTCATCTTTTCTATCCGAGAAGCCTTTTCCCCTGCCTGCCGGCACATTTCTCCTTGACATCCGTCCCTCCGCCGTGGTATAATGAACACAGCGGAGAAGCCCGGCGAAGGCCGGCGCGGCTGCGCCCTGCATGATACACCAAAATCCATTTGGGAGGATCGCATATGAATATGAAAACACCGTTTCTCGGCACTGCCTACTATCCCGAGGATTGGGATGAGTCCCAAGTCCCCTACGACATTTCCATGATGAAGAAGGCGGGCATCACCTGCGCCCGCATCGGCGAATTCGCTTGGCGCGCGATGGAGCCCCGCCCCGGCGTATACGACTTCGGCTGGCTGCACCGCGTCGTCGACGCTCTTCACGAGGCCGGTATCGGCGTCGTCATGGGCACCCCGACCGCCACGCCGCCCGTCTGGTTCTGGCGCGCCCACCCCGAAGCCGCGATGCTCGGCGCCAACGGCGTCCGCAATATCCACGGCGGCCGCCGTCACTTCTGCTCCAACAACCCCGACTACGTCCGCGCCAGCCGCGTCATCGTGGAGAAGCTCGGGCAGGAGTTCGGCAGCGATCCCGCCGTCATCGGCTGGCAGATCGACAACGAGATCTATCACAACGGGGACGCCTCCTGCGTCTGCGCCGACTGCGTCCGCCGCTTCCACGACCGTCTGCGCCGGGAGTACGGCAGCGTGGAGGAGGTCAACCGCCGCTGGGACCTCAACCTGTTCTCACAGGCATATGAGGACATCGACGAGATCCCCGCGCCCGTCAACGCGTGGCACAATCCCCACATCCAGTACGAGTGGCAGTGCGCCCACGAGGAGGCGGACGTGGAGTTCATCACCATGCAGGCGGACATCCTCCGCAAGTACACGACCGCGCCCATCGGCACGGACATGATGCCCCTCCTCGGCCTTGACTACGAGGCCATGAATCAGAAGCTGGACGTCGTGCAGTTCAACCACTACGACCCCGAGGGCAACCTCGACCATCCCGTGTTCTGGTTCGATATGCTGCGCACGGTCAAGGACAGGCCGTTCTGGAACACCGAGACCGCCCCGCAGTGGCCCGGCTCGACCGCTGCCGCGTGGGCTATGCCCGGCGAGGGCTTCTGCCGTGTCAACTCGTGGCTGCCCGTCGCGCTCGGCGGAGAGGCCAATATGTATTGGCTGTGGCGGCAGCATTGGGCAGGACACGAGCTGCTGCACGGTCACGTGCTGTCCCCGGAGGGCCGCCCCGCCCACGTTTTCGGCGAGATACAACAAACGGCTGCCGACTTCGACAAGGCGTCCCGCTTCCTGTCCGGCACGAGACCGCAGCCTGAGATCGCCATGCACTTTACCTCGAAGAGCTGGAAGCTGTTCCAGCAGCAGCCCGTGTTCAACGGACACAGCTATGAGGGCGACGTCAGGCACGTCAATACCGTGCTGCACCGCCTCGGCACCGACCCCGACGTCATCGGCGCGCGCCACAGCCTCGACGGGTACAAGGTCGTTATCTCGCCCGAGCTCTTCTCGCTGGAGGACGGCGGCCTGTCCGCCCGCATCCGCGCCTTCGTGGAGAACGGCGGCACGTGGGTCGCAGGCCCGCTGACCGACGTCCGCAACGGCATCGGCGCACATTACACCGACCGCGCGATGGGCATGATCGAGGACATGACGGGCGTCCGCCTCGATTATTCGATATGCAACGACAACAGGCATCTCAAGGCCGCCTTCGCCGACGGCACGCCCGCAGGGCTTTGGACGTGGGTGGAGTGCTACACGCTCCCGGAGGGAGCCGAGGCGCTCGTCACGGTCACGGAGGGACACAGCGCCCTCGTCGGCAAGGCGATCGCCGCCCGCATCCCCGTGGGGAAGGGGCAGGTCATCCTTTGCGGCATGATGGCGGACGAGCCCGTCATGAGGAAGCTGCTGGCGCCCGTGCTGGACGCTGCCGGCGTCAGGCGGTACGACACGACCGGCGCTTTGACCGTCGTACCCCGTGCGGGAGAGGCCGGAGAAGGCCTCGTGCTGGTCGAGATCGCCGGAAAAGCCGCGTCGATCGGGCTGGACGCGCCCATGACCGACATCCTGACGGGAGACGTGGTGAGCGGACGGCTGGACGTGGAGCCGTATGAAGTGAGAGTGTTGAAGAAATAACCGGAAGCACCGGCATGACGGTGCAAAAAGGGGGGCAGTCGACCGACTGCCCCCCTCGCTGTTTCAGCCCGGGATGGGATCTATTGCGGAGCGCTGCGGCTCCGGTCTTTGCGTGAGGAACGGATCATCTGCGGCGGCGCGAGAACACAAGGGCCGCTGCCGCTGCCATGAGAAGCACCGTGAATCCGACCGCGGACCGGCATCCGCCGGGCGCGGGCTGCGTATCGGTGCCTTCCCCGGACGTGCCGGATCCGGCGGGGTCGGTATCGGAGGGCTGCGTCGGATCGGCAGAGCCGGTGTCGGTCTCCTGATCCGGTGTCGTTTCCGGCTCGTCGTCCTGCACGGGCGTCGTGCCGGGGGCCTGCTTCTCGTCAAGAGATTCGACCACGTCCACGACGATCGCGGACACGCGGCCGGTATTCTCGTTCCGGATCGTGATCACGGCGGTGCCGAGGGCCAGCGCCCTGATCCGGCATCCGTTGTCTACGACGGCGACGGACTCGTCGGAGGACCGCGCGGTGCATCCGTTCGGGAGCGTCAGGACGATATCGGAGTTCGTGCCGGGCAGGAGCCGCAGGAGGGAATCCGAAACGGCGAAGTCCTCGGTGTCACCGGGCGTGACCGCGGGCGACGTCTCGTGCGCCTTGAGCAGGGCGGCCATCTCCGCCTCGGTGATGCCGTTCGGGTAGATCTCGAACTCGGCGATGCTGCCGCTGAAGTCGAAGCCGCCCTCAACGAGACGTCCGATCGCCAGCGTGTCCGCGGCCTCGGTCGCCCTGAAGTCACTCGTCAGCGAGCTGACCTTGACGCCGTCGATATAGGCTGTCAGCGTCTGCCCGACGTGGGTTAGCGTCAGCATATGCCATGCGCCGACGTACTGCCGCATATCGTGGCTGAACGGCACCATGTTGCCGCCGCTGCCGCTCGGGGCGTACCAGCGCAGGTCGCCGCCGTCGGTGTACAGCTCGAAATGCTTGTTCGTGGACTTATCGCTCTTGGCAAAGAAGATATTGAAGCCGCTGAAGCCGTCCGCCTTGAACCAGAGGTTGACGGCTTCGCCGTCCTTGAAGGTAAAGTCGGACTTTTCGGTCTTGCCCTTCTGGTTGCCGCTCGCGGTGTAGCCGCCGGTCTCCGCGGGAGCCGCCGCGCCCGCGGACAGCTCGTCGTCCGTCAGCGCGCGGGTGTACAGCCGGATATCGTCAAGCTGCCCCGCATAGGGCAGGCTGCCGTCGTTGAGACAGCCGAACGAGACGGGCGCATTTCCGTCCGTGACCTTTCCGGTCAGATGGGTCGTACTCTTCTTCACGCCGTCGATCCACGTGCAGAGCGTGCCGTCCTTATACACGAAGGTCAGCGTATGCCTGCCCGCGCCGACGTTCATGTTGACGCCGAGATTGATGTCTCCGATCTCGGGTGCGTAGAAGAGCAGATTGCCCGCGTTGGAGTAGAATTCAAAGTGTCCGTTCGTCTTCGGCCCCTTGGCAAAGAGGACGGAAAGCGCGTTGGTCGCGGCATTGCCGTTATAGACCATGGAGACCGTGAAGGCGCTGCCCATATTGAAGTCGGTGCCGTTGACGATCGCACCGCCCTGCGAGCCGCACATCAGCGTACCGGCGGGCGTGATCTCTCCCTTGTTGAGCAGGTCCACGCGGCTGTTGAGCTGACCTGCCGTGATGCAGGCGCCGCCCGGCTGCACGTCAAAGGAAACGGCGAGGTACAGGTCGTTGTCGAGCAGCAGCTCGGTGTACGGCATACGGACGGGCAGGTATTGATCGCCCGTCAGACCGACCGTGCCGAGGGTGTACGACCGGCCGCTCTCCATGCCGGAGACGGTCAGGGACACTTCCTTCCCGCCGCCGGTCAGCTCGGCCCCGGTGACGGAGGCGCCGCCGGAGAGCGTCCAGAAGAGGACGTTTTCCGCGTCGGCCTTGTTCAGCCTGCGGTCAAAGACGGCCGTGATGCTGCCGTCCTCCTCTATGCGGGCGGACAGCAGCGAGGGCGCGTTCGGGTCGGCGGCGGTCGTGAAGGTCCAGCCGAGGGCCTTACCGGAGCGGTTGCCTCCGTTGTCGGCGGCCTCCACCGTCACGTGGTACTCCGTGACCTCGGAGAGGCCCTTGAAAGTATACGAGGTCACGCCGTCCTGCACGAAGCCGGTCTCCTTGCCGTTCAGGTAAACGTAGTATCCGAACAGGCCGGTCTCGTCGGTCGAGGCGTCCCATTTGAGCGTGGCGGTATCGTACCCGACGTCGGAAACGGCGGTGTTCTGCGGCACGGAGGGAGCGGTCTTGTCCGCCTCGCTGCCGAGGTTGAAGCATTTGACCGTGCGGATGAGGGACGGATCGTTGACCGTCAGCGTGACGGACTCGCCCGCCGTCAGGAGGAAGTAGTTATCCTCGCAGATAAACGCGGCGGAATCCGTGACGTCGAAGTACACGGACACGGCAGGCAGGCTGCCGGTGTTTCTGATCGTGACCTTATCTCCGCTGACGGAATACGAAAGGGTCGTGCGGGGCAGGTAGAACAGGCTGCCCGGCTCGGACTCGAAGTTGAGGTACGCGTAGGTGCGGGTCTTCAGCACGCCGTCGACAGACAGGTCGACGGTGAGGATGAGCGGCGTGTGCGCCGTTTCTTCGCTTGTCAGCGAGAGGGCTGCGATTTCCTTCAGGCAGTCCACGCTTCCCTGCCCGCTCACGGTCTTCTGCTTCACGGTCTGCAGGCTCTCTCCGTAGGCCGTGACGGTGACGGACCAGCTGCTGCCGGCCAGCGCGTCCACGTCGTCCAACACGTAGACGGGGATGTCCATCGCGGCGGAGGTGCCGTCGGACTCGAACGTGTTGTAGCGGTTGAGCTTGACCGCGGCGGTCAGCGGCTCGTAGGCGTCCTGCATGAGGTAGAACGCCGCCTTGGGCGCGCCGTACCAGTCCACGATGGCCCACGTGCTGTGCGGGGCGACGTCGTTCATTTTATAGACGACGTTCGCGGTGGAGTACGGGAAGTTCATGCGGGCGTTCAGCGCGGGCAGGTACCCGGCTACGGCCTGTGCCAGCTGCGAGCCGATGATCATGTCCTCGAGGCTGTCCACGCGGATGAACTGATTCGCATAGTGGATGAAGGTGTCGACGTCGTAGCCGTAGGGCGTCGGACTCCAGCCGTTCATGCCGTTGAAGGTGGAGGTGTGGTACGCGATGGTGCCCTGTGACGGCAGCGGCCACTTGTTCAACTCCTCCTCCGTCGCAAAGCGGGCAATGGAATCGAGATTCATCATGCCGTCAAGACCGTATTCGGTCAGGTTCAGGTTCTTGAAGTCGGAATAAGTCTTGATGTAGTGCTCGGGCGAGGCGCCGCTCCAGTGGATGTGGTCGTGCGTGATGCCTCCGCCGCCGATGCCGCCGTCCTGCCGCCAGAACGGACGGGTGCCGTCCAGCTCGTAGGTCAGCCTGCCCATCTTGTTCAGGACGACGTCATCGTATCCGGCGGTACCCTCGTTGCCGCCGCCCCAGACGATGAGGGACGCCCGGCTGCGCAGGCGCTTGGTGTTATAGGTCACGGTCTCGTACAGCACGTCCGCGGGCTGGGTGCGGCTGGAATCCCAGCAGCAGGGCCATTCCTGATAGACGCAGATGCCGTACTCGTCGCAGAGATCGTAGAATTCCTCCGTCTCGACGAGTCCGCCGCCCCACGCACGGACGTAGTTGATGCCGGCGTCGTGCGCACGGGAGAGAATGCGGTCGTAGTCCTCACGGGTAAAGTGCATCAGCGCGTCGATCGTACACCAGCCGGCGCCCTTGAGGTAGATCTTCTTGCCGTTGATGACGCAGGTACGGTTGTAGGTGGAGGTATTCGCACCGCCCGGATACGGCTCGAAGGACAGGCTGCGGATGCCGAAATCGACGGACGAAGTGTGCGTACCGCCGTCGGACGCCTTGAAGGCGACGGTCAGCGTGTACAGATCCTGTGCGCCGTACCCGCCCGGCCACCACAGATGCGGGTCGGGGACGTCGGTGCGGAGGCGGACGGTGTCGTTTTTCCCGCTGCCCGTGACCTTGACCTCAAAGGAGTACGCCTTGCCCTCGAAATTCTTGGGTGCGATCACGCCGGTCAGCGTGCCGTTCACGTTCGCGGCGGTGACAGCGCACAGGTCGATGGCAAGGTCAACGGTCCCCTTCGCGGCGTCCGCGGTGGAGACGAACGGGCTGTCGATCTCCACGGAGGGAACGTCCCGGACGGTCACGGACTGCCAGATACCGAGCGGGTAGAGCTTGGCGTAGTGCCAGCCGTAGGAGCAGTTGAACACGACCGTGCTGTTGTAGTCCTTGGCCGGGTGCAGATGCACCATCAGCGTGTTCTCGCCCTTTTTGATGCTGTTCGTGACGTCGACCCACGGGCCGCCGAACATACCCTCGTGGGAGGTGATCTTATTTCCGTTCAGGTAGATATCCGCGACGTTGCAGAGGCCGTCGAAATCAAGCTCGACCTTTTTGCCCTTGCCGTCGTAGGTGAAGGTGGTCTGCAGATAGTAACTCTTGCTGCTCCAGCGATTGGCGTCGACCATGTTCTTGCCGGTGTAGACAGGGTCGATGACGCCAGCCGCCTCCAGCGCGGTGTAGACGGAACCGGGAACGGGCGCGTCGATCGCCTTGTCCCAGCCCTTGCCCGCGGCGGCGTCCTTGGCGCTGCCGCTGTACAGCATTTTCCACGTACCGTCAAGGCACAGCGACCAGTTCGCGTCTGTCTGCGCCTCGCCGCCCGCGGTCAGCTTGATGACCTGCGGCTCATCGTCCATCGGCGAGCCCGCGTCGTGCAGGTAGGTCCTGCGCTCGTAGGCTGCCATGTCCTCACCGGCAGCGGAGACGGACAGAGAGAAGGTGCCGGTCAGCAGGGTGAGCGCCGTGCAGAGGCACAGAGCCAGAGATATCCATTGCTTGAAAGTCTTCATACGGAGTCCTCCTTGGAGTATTGATATAGGGTCAGCCCGGATCGGGACGGGCGATTCACTTCTCGTCCCGTCTGCTTCTGCGCGCCGCTGCCCACAGCAGGCACGCCGTCAGGGACAGCGAGGCAAGCACGCCGAGGGACACGAGCGACGAGCGGCACCCCTTCGCGGGGGCGGGAGCCGTCCCGTCGGCTCCGGTGTCGGTGGCGGGAGCCGCGGGACCCGTCTCCGTATCGGTCGGCGCCGGGTCGGTGACAGGCTCCGCCGGGGGATCGGTTTCCGCCTCCGTGTCCGTTTCACCGCCCGACCCGGGCGCGCCGAACAGAACGGACACGGCGCGCAGGCTGCTCACGTTCCACGTCAGCCCGCCGCCGGCGTCCTCCGGCGTGATCGTGACGGTGATCTGCGTCTTCCCCTCCGTATAGGCAGCCGGGATCAGGAAGCTGTCGTCCAGCCACTCGTAGTACGGGTTGAAATCGGCATGATACCAGCGGCGCTCCGTGACGGTCACGCCGTCCACGGCGACCTGTGCCGCCTGCCGCCCGTCCTTCTGCGAGGAGGTGCGGATCAGGATGACGCCTCTGTTGCCGGGGTCGACCGTCAGAGTGAAGCTGACGGCACCGTCCGCCGTCATCGTCTTGCCGCGGAAGGCGTTTTGCGTGTTGATGCCGTTGGCGTAGGCAGAACTGACGGTGCACGCGGTCAGCGCCGCGCCCGTAAGACCGTGCGCCGCGCGGCTGCCCTCGTCGGCAAAGTCGATCGTATCGGTGTCACGGGCGGCGGCCGGGATCATGTAAGCGAAGATCTGTCCGGAGTGGCTGCCCATGCCCTCGTTCGCGCAACCGTGCTCCAGCTCGAAGACCAGCGACTCGGTAAAGAAGCAGCTGTCGCCGAGCGTCAGCCGCACCTCCGACCAGTTGGAATTGGAATTGTACTGCCCGTTATACCCGGAGAAGGGATTGCACTGCGGCGGCGTGACGAAGCCCCAGCCGTAGGAGGCCCAGCTCTCCGATCCGTCGCTCTCCATCTCGGGGGACTGCCGTCCGTCGAAGAACACGCGGACGTCGCCCTCGCAGCCGCTCCCGATACCGTACCCGGACAGCACGCCGTAGACCATGTGTCCGGTGCCGTCGAGGCGGGCGATGGGGGAGTTGCGCCCTGCCGTATTCGGAGTCTTCTCATAGTAGGCGGACGAGACGAAGTATCCCGTCACCGCCTTGTCGTAGGACACGACGGACGCGGGCGTGATCTGCACCTCGGCGGTCTGCACCGTCACGGTGCGTCCGTTCACGGTATACAGCTCCATCCGCGCGCGCTCCCAGAACGGCATGGGGAAGTAGTTGTACCCGGCGAGGTGCTGCCCCGGCATGATCTCGAGTCCCAGCATATACTGCGTGTTGTCGCAGGGCGTCCAGCCGTACTCACAGCCGAAGAGAGTGCCTATGGGCGCGTCAACGGCGGGGCTGTCCTGCCCGTCCCAATACATCCGCACCCGCAGGTCGGTCAGTACGGCGGGATCGGCGTCGGCGCCGCGGATGACCAGCTTCACCGAGGCGACCGAGCCCGCGCCGGTCTCATCCAGCACGGTGACGGGAGCGCCGGGCGTGACGGTCACATCCGCCGCGGTGCGGATCTCATTCTCCGCGCTGTATTTCGGATCGAAGGCGGTGTTTTTCGTCTTTGCGGTCAGCACGTCGGCGGACAGCTCCGGCGAGAAGACCGGCGTTTCGTCTGCGGTATCATACAGCACGTAGGTGACGTGGCCCCAGCCGCCCTCGCCGCGGGCCTTGTCGTTTCCCTCCAGCTTCACGGACGAGGTGACCTTGGCATATCTGGTGAATACCATCGGCACGAAGGAGCGGATGACCCAGATCGGGCCGCGCCCGCCGTCCTCCGGCCCCTGATAAATATCCGAGAGCGGGGACAGGAAGGGTGCCTTTTTGCCGAACTCGGACTGCCTGATCTCAAAGGCGGGCGTGTCGCTGTCGTCGAGGTAGAAGCGGAAGACGGGCTCCTCGCTCGTCGGGTAGCGGTGCTGGGTAAAGTTGTAGATGCACCCGGGACCGAACGCCTCGAACAGCACCCACTCGCCCTTATCGTCCCGGTAGATGCCCCAATCCCAGTCGGCGTTGCCGCCCTGCTTGTCGATGCTGCCGCTGTACCCGGTCGTGCTGTGCGCGTCGATCAGCGGCAGCGCGGCGGGCTCGGCCAGCCTGTCAACGCCCCGCAGCGGGACGGTCGGCGTATATTTTTCCGGTGTATACGTGCTTTCGCGGACAGTCGGGGTATACCCCTC
Source organism: Clostridia bacterium (assembly GCA_024404505.1). GTDB lineage: Bacteria > Bacillota > Clostridia > Oscillospirales > CAG-272 > CAMEON01. Next base: position 1,355 of record JAKSPU010000067.1, on the reverse strand, counting down.
GCCGCCCTCGCCGTGTACGGTGGCGATCGCTTCCATCTCCGAAGCGGTCAATGCGTGATCGTCGAAGCGGATGTCCTCCAGCGTGCCGATGAACGGGAAGCTGCTGTCGACGAGGCCGCCCAGCGAAAGCGTCGCGGTGCTGTCCGCGATCCTGCCGTCGACAAGCCCCATCGCGGCAGACCTGCCGTCCAGCCAGAAGGTGTAGGCGCCCTCCCTGAAGGAGAAGCCGACGTGGTGCTTATATCCGTCCGCGACGAAAACGCCGGAATTGACGGAGCAGTTGCCGTTGAGGTCGGGGGCGTAAAACTCCAGCTGCCCTTCCCCGTTGATCCACAGCTCGAAATGTCCGCTGACCTTGGGTCCCTTGGCGAACAGCACCTGCAGACCGCCCCGGTAGGCGGTCATGACGGTCGCGGAGACGGTGAAATCGTCCCCGAGGCAGCCGGTAAAGAGCGGCTGCAGCTCCACGGGTGTGCCTGCGGTGCGGTTTTTGACCTGATTGTCCGCGAAATAGGGGAACGCGATCGGTTCTCCGGTTTCCTGCTCCATGGTATGTCCCTCCGTGATCTGTGAGATCTGTGCCGCGGTCAGCGCGCAGCCGTCGATGCGGATGCTGCGGATGTATCCCCGAAACGCATACCCGCCGTCCGTAAGGCCGCCGACGGCAAAGGGCATGACGGCGTCGGATACCTGCCCCGCGGTCTGTCCCGCGGAGTAACGGCTGCCGTCAAGATACGCGGCCCACGCGCCCCCCTCGCAGGTGAACGAGATATGATGCTCTTTTTTATCGGTCAGCAGGATGCCCGTATACACGGCCCCGCCGCCGTTCATTTCCGGCGCGAAGAACGCCAGCTCGCCGTTGTTCAGCCACAGCTCGTAGTGGCCTGCCACCTTGTCGCCCTTGGCGAACAGCACCTGCACGCCTGTCGGATCGTCCACGCGCACGACGGCAGACAGTGAGAAGCTCCCGCCGACGTTGACGGCAAAGCCCGGTGTCACGTCCGGTCCCTGACCCCCGCCGTAGGTCTTCCCTTCCGGCAGGGCAGAAAAGAGCGGCCCGGGCACCTCGTCCGCCGCGGCAGGCAGAGCCGCGGGCAGCAGCAGCCCGCACAAAAGCAGGAACACGATCACCGATCGGAGTGCTTTCACTGGGATGGTCACGTTCACGTTCATGTCTTTATCCTCCTTTTATTCTTTGAGATGGTGATCTATCAGGTACGTTTCATGGGCAAAATCGTGCCGATTATGTATAAATGGTCAGGCTCTATTGACAAAACACGGATTCCATGTATAATGGTAGTTAAGGCATTACCGCACAATGATGACGGTACAGATGCGCCGTCAGAAATTTCGTC
>JAKSPU010000066.1 GCA_024404505.1 Clostridia bacterium | reverse complement strand
TCGTCAGTCAGGACGCGGTTGTAGAAGCGGATGGACTTGTAGGTGGTCTCATAGGCCTTGTTGCTTTCCTGGCCGATGAACAGGTCGTCGGCGCCCATGTTGCCCTGAGCTGCCTTCTCGGTGACCTTTGCGCCGTTGATGTAGCAGGCGGTAATGCCGTCGGCATCATAGGTAACGGTCACGGTGGAATCCTGGAGGAGGTTCAGACCGTCGGCAACAGTCCAGCGGAGGTCACCGCCGCAGCCGGCGAACTTGAACTCCAGCTCGTTCTTGGCCACGCGGCGGAACAGAGCGAAGCGGTCGTTCGTGGAGTTCAGGAAGGTGTTGAAGTCACCGCCGATGGAAATGAATTCACCGAGCGCGAGCTCGACCGTGAACTCATCACCGTTGACGAGGTCAACGAGTTCCTGGGGGAAGTAGTTCTTGACGCTGTTGTTGACATAACCTTCTTCATTGAAGCCGTTTTTGTCATTGTCGGCAACGTTCATGGTATAACCGTTCACACGGTCTACCCACTTGTCGCCTGCGCCAACCTTACCGTCGAACAGAGCAACGAGACCGTTGTTTGCGTAACCGGTCCCATCCTCTGCGAATGCGAAGGTGAAGCCTGCAAGGCAGGACAGGACCATCAGCACCGACAGCAGCACGGATAAAACGCGAGATGCTTTTTTCATGGTTATTCTCCTTTTCTGATTTTTTACCGGAAGCGGAGACTCCCCCACTCTCAGTAACAAAGATATTTTATACTAAATGTACAGATTTGTCAACTGGTTTTCTGCTACCTTTCAGTTAATAATTACATTTTCAGCAATTTCTATAAATTGAAATCCTGCGTTTTAGTGTATTTGACCGTCATGAAAGCCGTATCGGACCGTCAAAACACGACCACCCCCGAAAAACGGCGTTTTTATACTGTGCCGTAAAGGCAATCCGGCTTTCCCCATTTTGTGCGCTGCCGGAAAAAATGAGTGTTCCCGTCACGGGCAGCCCGGAAAAGGTCACGGACAGCAGACCGTCCGGCTCCCGGTCGAACGTCACGCGGATCACGCCGCCGGTTTCGCACGCACTCACGCGCACGTCCGGCATCCCCTCGCTGCCGTCCGCCGCCCGGAACAGAAAGCGGACGTGCAGTTCCCTGCCCGCGCCCGTTCCCGTCACGGCCTCCCGGCATCCGATCAGCACCCAGCCGACCGTCATTTTCCCGCCGTCCCCCGGATCGGCTTCGGCAGGCGGCTCCGGCACTTCCCTGCCCCGCCCGGTTTCCGCGTCCGTTTCCGCCGCCGCGCGTGTCTCTGTTCCCGGCTCCCTCACCTCTCCGGTATCCACGTCCGTGACGATTTCCGGAGCTGTCTCTGCCGTCTCCGTCGGCGGGATCGCCCAGCTGCGCGTGCATCCCGCCAGCGGAAGCGTGCGTATCACGCCGGTTTCCTTCATATAATAAATAGGCACGCTTCCCTGCCCTGCCCGCGCCGCCGCGACGGTCACGGTCACGGCTTCCGTCGGTCGTCCCGCGGTCTCCGCGGTCTCCGCTGTCTTCGCGGTCTCCGCTGTCTTCGCGGTCTCCGCTGACACCTCCAGCCATACGACCACAGCCTCCGCCGGGACCGGCTCCGGGCTGTCCAGAAGCAGCACCGCTCCCGCTCCGGCCGGCAGCACGGTCAGCGTCATTCCCGTTCCGCCGGCCTCCTCGCCGAGCGCGGCTCCGGTCAGCAGCCAGCCGTCGGAGACCGTTACCTCCGCCATCAGACCGCAGACCTCGCCCGGCACGTCCGACACCCCCAGCGGCACGGTCATGGTCAGGGAGCCGGCCGCGTCTTCCGCCGGCACTGGCGCCGACTCTGCCGCCGGCACTGCTGCTGTCTCCGCGGCGGTCAGCTCCCCGAGAACGAGACGGCAGCTCCCTGCCGCATCCTGACCGTCTGCGGTCTCTCCGGCAGAAACTGCCGAAAGCACCGCCATAGCCAGACAGATACACACGATCTTTCGCATCCGAATCGCCTCCGAAAATAAAACCGTTTATTATATTATAAACTATATGTTAATTTTATGCGTCAAAATACAGGTTTTTTTCCCGTTTGATCCCCACCCTCACCCCCCTGACCCCCCGCTCCCGCGGAGCGGGGGGAACATCTTAATTTGTAAGCAGGGAGAAGGGAGCGGCTGCGCCGCTCCCTTCTCCCTGCACCCTCATCCTGCGGGACGCGGGATCAGGAGCCCCCGCGTGGGCGTTAAAAAAGGTGGGCGCCCATGAAGGCACCCACCCATCCCGTCCGGCGTAAGCCGAACCTTCTTTTATTCATTGCCCATAAAGTTCTTGAGATCCTTAAGGACTTCTTTCAAGAAGTCCTTAAGCGGGGTCCGGGGCAGCGCCCCGGCACGTCCATAAACGTGGCGTGGGGCAGAGCCCCACAAGCGCATCCCATACCACTCTTAATAACAAGGGCTGTCCAGATACCACGTACCGTCCTGAGAGACAAAGGTCAGCGTCGTCTGCGTCCACTCGGAGGCCGGCTCGTCGCGGCGGAAGTCGATGCGGATTTTGATGAAGTCGGCGTTGCTGGAAGGGTCCATCTCCATAGAGGAGTAGTCGTAGATGCGGATGCCGGAGATCAGCGGCTCGTAGACGGCGGACTGATATAAGCCGTTTTCGTCCTTCGAGTACCGCGCCGCCAGAATGGACCCCGACGAGCTGCCCATCGAGTAGCCCGTGAATAACATCTCGCACAGCGAATCCGCGTACTTTTTGCAGTAAACCGACCGCAGCGCCAGCTCGATCTCCTCCGTGTCGAAGTACCGCGCATAGGGCGTCACCAGCTCGGTGCCGTCGTCCCGCAGAGCAAAGTAGCGGCCGATCAGCTCGTCTTCCGCCGACCCGCGCTCGTATACGGGCAGCCCCGCACCGAACAGGATCGCGTTGATGTCCACGGAGGCGTCCAAAACCTCCTCCAGACGCCCCCGCACCGCGTCCAGCGCCGGCGCCTTCGAGCGCCCGCAGGACGTCAGCAGACAGGGCAGGGAAGTCAAAAGCAGGATAACACTCAAAAGCAGGGCAGGGAAGCGCAGCTTTTTCATGGCTCAGATCTCCTCACTGGTTTCGGATCCGTCGTCCGGAAGCACGATTTCGACCGCTTCCGTGTCCGTCCCCTCGTCTTCTCCGCCGTCCACGACCTCGGAGGCAACGGCGGACTCGAATCCGCCGGATTTGCTCTCCTCGTCGGAGCGCGCGATCTTCGTGAAGTTCGCGATCTTCTGACCGTCGTCCATACGCATCACGATGACACCTGCCGCACTTCTCGACAGCACCGACACGTCGGACGCCGGCATACGGATGAACATACCCTGATCGGTGATCATCATCAGGTCGTCGTCGTCGGAGACGGCAAGGATGCCGGCCAAAGCGCCGGTCTTGCCGTTGCAGTTCTGGCAGATCACACCCATGCCGCCGCGGTTCGTCATCGCGCGGAAATCGGAGAAGGGAGTCCGCTTGCCGAAGCCGTTCTCCGTGACCGTGATCAGCAGCTTCTCGTCGTTGACCACGACCGCGCCGACCACTCTGTCGTCGCCGCGCAGGCTCATTCCGATCACGCCGCGAGCCGTGCGTCCCATGCAGCGCACGTTCTGCTCGGAGAAGCGGACCGCGCTGCCGTGTGCCGTCGCCATCAGGATGTCGTTCTCGCCATAGGTGTGCAGCACGTACAGCAGCTCGTCGCCCTCGTCCAGCGTCAGCGCGATCTTGCCACCCTTGCGCTGGTACTCGAACTCGGACAGGAGCGTCCTCTTGATGATGCCCTGACGGGTGATCATCGTCAGATACTCGTTGTCCGGGAAGCCGTCCACGGAGATCATCGCCGTGACCTTCTCGCCCTCCGTGAGCTGGATCAGATTGACGATATTGGTGCCCTTGGCCTGTCTCGAGGCCTCGGGGATCTGGAACGCTCTCATCGCCTGCACGCGGCCCGTGTTGGTGAACAGCAGCACCGTGGAGTGCGAATGGACGGACATCACCTTCTCGATGAAGTCCTCCTCCTTGGTGGTCATGGCCGTGATGCCCTTGCCGCCTCTGCGCTGGGCGGTGTAGGTGTCGGTCGGCTGGCGCTTGACGTAGCCCGCGTGGGTGAGCGTCACGACGCAGGTGTGCTTCTCGATGAGGTCCTCGTCGATGATCTCGTTGGCGACAGCCTCGATGCGGGTGCGCCGCTCCTCGTTGTACTTCTTCTTGATCTCCGTCATCTCGTCCTTGATGATCTGCTTGATCTTATTGACGTCCGCGAGGATGGCCCTGTACTCGCCGATGGCCGTCTTGAGCGCGGACAGTCTGTCCTCGATCTTCTGCCGCTCAAGGCCGGACAGGCGTCCGAGCGTCAGCGCGACGATGGCGCCCGCCTGCTCCTCGGAAAGACCGGGCGTCTCGTCTCCCGCGAACTCAACAAGGTCGAGGCCGCCGGACAGGGAAGGACCGTTGAACCGCTTCATCAGGTTGATCTTGGCGGTGGGCTGGTCGGGGGACGAACGGATGATGGAAATGACCTCGTCAATGTTGTCCTGCGCGAGCTTGTAGCCCTCAAAGAGGTGCGCCTCGTGCAGCGCCTGCTTCAGCTCGAACTCGGTGCGGCGCTTGATGACGGACTCCTGATGGGAGATATAGTGGTCGAGGATCTGGGCAAGGTTCAGCACCTTCGGCTCGTTATTGACCAGCGCCAGCATATTGACGGCGCAGGTGTCCTGCAGCTGGGAGTAGCGGTACAGCTGGTTGAGGATGACGTGTCCGTTGGCGTCTCTCTTGTACTCGACGACCACGCGCATACCCTTCTGACCGCTCTCGTCGCGGATGTCGACGATGCCCTCGATGCGCTTGTCCTTGACAAGCCCCGCCATGGTCTCGACCATCTGGGACTTATTGACGCCGTAGGGGATCTCGGTGATGACGATGCGGCACTTCTCCTCCTCGACCTCGGCCTTTCCGCGGACCATGATGCGGCCCTTGCCGGTCATGTAGGCTTCCTTGATGCCGTTCAGACCGTAGATCGTGCCCCAGGTGGGGAAATCGGGACCCTGGATGAACTGCATGAGATCGGGGATCGAGCAGTCGGGGTGGTCCATGCGGTAGACGGTCGCGTCGATGACCTCGCCGAGATTGTGCGTGGGGATGTTGGTCGCCATACCGACCGCGATACCCATGGAGCCGTTGACCAGCAGGTTCGGGAACCGGGAGGGAAGCACCACAGGCTCCAGCAGACGGTTGTCGAAGTTGGGCATCATGGGCACGACCTCCTTGTCGAGGTCGCGCAAAAGCTCATCGGCGATCTTGGTCATCCTCGCCTCGGTGTAACGGTACGCGGCAGGCGGGTCTCCGTCCACACTACCCCAGTTTCCGTGACCGTCCACCAGCGGGTAGCGCATATAGAACGGCTGTGCCAGATGCACCATCGTGCCGTATACGGAGCTGTCGCCGTGCGGGTGATACTTACCCAGCACCGATCCGACCACCGTCGCGGACTTGAGAGGCTGCCTGTCCGCGGTCAGATGGTCCTCCCACATCGTGTACATCACACGACGCTGACCCGGCTTCAGACCGTCGCGCACGTCGGGCAGCGCACGCTGCATGATGACAGACATGGAGTATTCAATGAACGACTTGCGTACCTCGTGCTCCATGTTCACGTTGATGATCTTCTGATTCTCAAAGAGCAGATTCTCGTTTTCCTTTTCGAGCTCCCGCTCCTTCTTTCTGCTGTACTTTTCCACTTGTCAGTTCCTCACTTTTCGGGTTACGGGGGACGCGCCGGGGAAAACTTTCTGAAGAAAGTTTTCCCCGAGACCCCTTTCAAAGACTTTCAATGCAAAATTATGTAAATGCTATGTTTTGACGATTTTTTTGACCAGCCACACGGTCAGCCCGTACACGGGGACCGCTCCTGCGACGGTCAGCAGCACGCACGGTGCCTGTGAATGCCACACCCACGAGAAGGGCGGCAGGGAACCGGAGGCAAAAATCACGCACACGACGGCCCGGCACAGGTCCGTGACCGCGCCGACCGCCGAAAAGACGATGAAGGACGGCAGGTTGTGTGCGAGCAGCCGTCCGCCCAGCACGCCGCAGAACCATCCGAGCAGGAAGTAGAGCAGCGGGCGCAGCATCATGCTCTCGCCGAGCGCGCCGTCGAGCAGGAAGCCGCCGATCAGTCCGGCGGCACCGCCGACCTCCCTGTCCACGGTATATCCGAGGGCCATGGCGAAGCAGAGCCCGAGTCCCGGGGAGCCGAAGCTCGCCCCGAACAGCTTGACGTCGTCCAGCCAGACGGTCTCCGCCGCGAGCAGGAAAAGCAGTGTCAGCGAGCCCCACAGCAGCAGCGAAAGCCGCTCGCGGGACCGCGCACTTGAGATGCGTCCGTGCGCGTAAGACGTTTTATTCACGCGGGAAGCGGGCGTTTTATTCGTCATGGTCCGCCCTCCCCCGTCGTATGCTCGTAAGCGGTCAGGATCATGACCTGATCGAGGTCGGAGAAATCACAGAAGGGAACTATCACGGCCTCCGTGGTGCGCGTGTACGCGTTGGCGCTGACGCTTTCCACGGTCCCGGCCGGTATGCCGTAGGGGTAAACGGTGCCGCGGCCGCTGGTGACGCAGACGTCTCCGGTCTGCGCGTCGGCCTCGGCGTCGAGGTAACGCAGGACGAGCTTTCCGTCGTGCAGCTCGGTGAAGCTGCCCTCTATCATGCCGGCCTCGCCGGACCGCGGCAGGCACGCGCCGGCGGCGTGGTCGGTATCGAGGATCGTCCGCACCTTGCAGTACGCAAGTCCGGTCTCACAGACGACGCCCACCAGCCCCTCGGTGGTGACGACGGGCATCCCCGTCTGTATGCCGGCGCTGCGTCCCTTATTGAGCGTCAGCTCGGTGGCATAGCCGTCCGACCACACCGTCGCCGTGACCGACGCGGCGCACAGCTGCCAATCGTCGTGCTCCTCCTTCATGGAGAGGTACGCGTACAGCCATCTGTCCTCCTGACGGATCAGCTCGGCGTCGATGAGATCGGCCCGCAGGCTCTCGTTTTCAGCCCGCAGCGATTCTATCTCGTCCTGCATCCCCCTCACGTCGGCAAAGTAACGGCCGAAGCCGGAAAACCCGCGTCCGATTTGCCGGGCGGTCCATTGGAACGGGTACAGGATCCCGCCTCCGACCTGCCGCAGAAGGTCTCCCCAGCCCATGACGGCGAACACGCCGGTAAACAGCGCCGCGCAGAGACCGATGCACACGCACACGATGAAAAACTTATGCTTCAAAGCGGTCTCCTTTCGGGAAAAGGTACTGTTTTACGGTATCCGTCAAAATCCACAACGGGTCTGAGACCGTGAAAATGCGGTGATTTTCCCGTCGGACGGAGGCAGGAAAACACGACGTTTTTTTCCACACGGCGACGGGATCCGACAAAAGCCTTATCCTGCCGCAAAAACCCTTGAACGGTAAATAAAACTCGTTTTCCGCACGGCTTTTGAACACCGTTTTCCACAGCCTGTGGAAAATATCTGTGGAAACCCCGACATGATTTGTCGGGGTCTTACCGTGACATTTCTGTCATGGTCCGCGCTGACCGCGACACGGTCGTGTCATGGGGAAGCAAAATGCCTTACACAGCGGAATGTGCTTGTCCGACAATGCTTTTTCATTTTTGTCAAAAATTTTTCAACAGTTTTCCACACCCTGTTGAATATTTCTGTGGAAAAGCACGCGACAACGTATCCGACATACTTTTCCACAGGTTGTGGAAAAATGAATCTCCTTTATTCCACAAGGGAAATCGCGTTTCCGCGGGCTGTTTTGAGGCCGCTTATCAGATATCCAGATTCTCGGCAAACTTGGCGTTTTCCTCGATGAAGACGCGTCTCGGCTCGACCTTGTCGCCCATGAGGAGCGAGAAGATCTCGTCGCAGACCATGGCGTCCTCGATGGTCACGCGCAGCAGCGTGCGGTTGGAGGGATTCATGGTGGTATCCCACAGCTCGGTGTAGTTCATCTCACCTAGACCCTTGTACCGGTCGGCCTCGACGTTGGCGCCCATCTCGGCGATGATGCGGTCGCGTTCCTCGTCGTTGAAGGCGTACCGGTCGTTCTTGCCCTTCTGATTCTTCTTATAGATGCGGTACAGAGGCGGCTGGGCGAAGTAAACGTGGCCGTCCTCGATGAGCTTTCTCATATGGCGGAACAGGAAGGTCAGGATCAGGATGCGGATATGAGAGCCGTCGACGTCCGCATCCGCCATGATGATGATCTTGTCGTAACGCAGCTTGTTGATATCGAATTCCTCGCCGATGCCGCAGCCGATGGCCTGAATGATCGGCAGGAGGGAGGGGTTGCCGTAGACCTTATCCAGCCGCGTCTTTTCGACGTTCAGCACCTTGCCGCGCAGCGGCAGGATCGCCTGGAATCTCGAATTGCGTCCCTGAACGGCGGAGCCGCCTGCGGAATCTCCCTCCACGAGGTACAGCTCCGTAAGCTCCGCGTTCTTTTCCTGACAGTCGCGCAGCTTGCCGGGCAGGGAAGAGCCTTCCGCCAGAGAACCCTTTCTGGTGGCCTCTCTGGCCTTTCTTGCGGCCTCACGGGCTCTCGACGCCTGCAGTGCCTTATCAAGGATCAGGCGGCCCACAGAGGGATTCTCCTCGAAGAATTCGGCAAGTCCCGCGGTCACCGTGGATTCGACCAGCGTGCGGATCTCGGAGTTTCCGAGCTTTGCCTTGGTCTGCGACTCGAACTGTGCGTTCTCCAGCTTGACGGACACCACGGCGCACAGTCCCTCGCGCACGTCCTCGCCGGACAGGTTCTTGTCGCTGTCCTTGAGAATGCCGGCCTTGTGTCCGTAGTCATTGATGGCGCGGGTCAGACCGGACCGGAAGCCGGTCTCGTGCATACCGCCCTCGATGGTGTTCATGTTGTTGGCGAAGGTCATGACACACTCATCGTAGTTGTCCGTATACTGCAGCGCGATCTCGGCGACGGAGGTGCCCTTCTCGCCCTTCATGTAGATGACCCTGTCATGGATGGGCGTCGCGTGCTTCTGATGCTCGGCAAGGTACTCCACGAAGTGGATGATACCGCCCTCATAGCAGAGATCCTCCTCGAGAGGCGGCTGGAGATTGCCCTCGGCATCCCTGACAGGTCTCTCATCACGCAGAATGATGCGGACGCCGCCGTTGAGGAACGCCTGCTCGCGCATACGGTTGAGCAGGATCTTGTAGTCAAATACCGTCTCCTCAAAGATCGTGGGATCCGGCTTGAAGGTCACGCAGACGCCGTGCGTATAGTCGGGATCGGACGCGCCCTCGTTCTTAAACGCGCGCGCCACGTGACCTCTCTCAAAGCGCTCCGTGTAGCGAACACCGTCCACGGTATCCTCCAGCTCGACCCATTCGGACAGCGCGTTGACGACGGACGCGCCGACGCCGTGCAGACCGCCGGCGATCTTGTATCCGCCGCCTCCGAATTTACCGCCGGCGTGCAGGATGGTATAGACCACCTCGGGCGTCGGGATGCCCTCCTTGGGGTGGATGCCCGCCGGGATGCCGCGTCCGTTGTCCTTGACGGTCACGCTGTTGTCCGGATTGACGGTCACGCGGATGGTATCGCAGTATCCGGCGAGCGCCTCGTCGATGGAGTTATCCACGATCTCGAATACCAGATGGTGCAGGCCGCGGATGGACGTCGTACCGATGTACATACCGGGCCGCTTGCGGACGGCCTCGAGGCCCTCCAGCACCTGTATCTGATTCTCGTCGTACTTGACTTCTTCCTCTTGAACCTTCTGATTCAGATTTTCATTTTCTGCCATGATTTCACCTGTCACTAAAAATTGTTATGCTGATTATTGAATGCCTATCCCCTCTGCCCGTCCGACGAGCGCGGAGGTGGACAGCTGGGAAAAGTAGACCATATACTTACCGGAAGCGGGGTCCCGGTAGAGAATAAAGGATTTCGGGATCTCTTCGTTGGCTGCCTTGACAAGCTCGCGCCGCTGGGCCTCGGAGAGGAACTTGCGGGTGATCCATGAGGTGGTGGTGCCGTCTGCGTCGAAGATACCGATGATATCCTTTTCCCGGATATTTATCTGGTTGCCTATATGAAGATACATGAGAATGACCTCACTTTATCGCTTATATCGCGTTACGCGTCCTCGTACACGCCGTTCCGGACGCGGATGCAGCGGACGGTCCCGCGCGCCATTTCCTTTGCGGTCGGGTCGCAGGCCGTCATGATGACCTGCCTGCCCTCCATGCGTCCCATCAGGTACGCGCGCCTGTGTATGTCAAGCTCCGACAGCACGTCGTCAAACAGGAACACGGGCATCTCACCCTCGCCGAGCCGCTGGCAGATGTCCCCCTCCGCGAGCTTCATGGCCAGCGCAAGCGACCGCTGCTGCCCCTGAGAGGCGTACAGACGCGCAGGACGGCCGTTCAGCGTTACAGCCACGTCATCCTTGTGTATGCCGTACAGCGTCGCTCCTGCGCCTATCTCGCGCTCGTGGCGCGTGCTGAGCAGCTCAAGGTATTTCTTTTGCACGGAATCACGGTCCCGGAGAGCGTCTCCCGTCAGCCCGAGGGAGTTGACGTACTTCAGCTCCGGTATCTCCTTTTCGGAGGTCATTTCCGCGAAGCATACCCTGACGGCCTCGTTGACCATGGTGACGTACCTGTCTCTGTGGTCGGCGATCACGGCGGCCTCATGCGCCAGCTGATACGACCACATCGGCTCGGTCGCGCGGAAGGTGGCCATATCCTCCTCCGCGAGCTTCAGGAGCTTATTGCGCTCCTTGAGGACCTGATTGTACCGCTGCAGCGATTGCAGATACAGCGGACGCAGCTGGGAAAGGGCCACGTTGAGATAATTTCTCCGCAGCTCCGGACCGCCCTGTATGAGCGACAGATGCTCCGGACAGAACAGCACGATGCGGAACGCGCCGACCATGTCCGACATCCGGCTGACGCGGACACCGTTCTGCTCGACCCTTCTTGCCTTGCCGGGAGAAAGACGGAACGAGATGGTCTGTTCCCGCAGACTGTCGGTGAAGTGATTGACGATGGACGCGCTCTCGGCCCCGAAGCGGATTATCTCCGCATCCTTTACCGGACGGAAGGACTTGCCCAGAGCCGTATAGCAGATGGCTTCCAGCAGATTGGTCTTTCCCTGCGCGTTGTCACCCCAGAGCAGGTTGACACCGCTGTCAAAGCTGACGTCGGCGGACGGGATATTGCGGAAATCGGTGATCCCGATACGGTTGCATATCATCGGATTCGGTCAATCCTGCATCCGGATGGGGAGCAGGAAGAACAGATCGTGCTCAAAGCTCTTGTCCTCGCCCTCGGTCTCGGATTCGGCAGGCTCGATGTGGATAGCCATGCGCGGGGAGGTCATGGAGATCTTGACCGTATCGGCGCGGCAGGCACGGAGGCTGTCGAGCAGGTACCGGTTGTTGAAGCCGATGACGATATCGTCGCCGTCGTGCGCGACGCGCAGCTCGTCGTAGGAGGAGCCTGCGCCGGACTGGGCGGTGATCTTGAGCATCTCGCCCTCCAGCGTCAGCTTGACGTGAGAGCGGACGGCGCCCGCGACCTTTTCCTCGGTAATGAGAGCGGCACGCTCAAGGGCGTTGATCAGGCTATCCCGGCCGGCGTACATCACGATGCGGTGGTTCTTGACGAGGATGCGGTTGTAATCGACGTATTCGCCCTCGATGAGCTTGGAGAAGAAGGTCACGTTTTCGGTGACGAACACGATGTTCTTTCTGGACATGAAAATGGTGACGGCAGCCTCGTCGTTCTTGTCGTCCAGCAGCTTGAACAGCTCGTTGACCGACTTATTGGGCAGGATGAACTTGGTATTGATGCCGGTCTGACCGTCCTCCGCGAAGGAGGTCAGCTCTGCCTCGGTGCCGCAGACGGCCATTTTGAAGGAGTCGCAGGACACCATATCCATGTGGCTGCCGGCGATGTTGACGAACAGACCGTTCAGGACGGGCCGCTGATCGTTGACGCCCATGGCGTACAGGCACTTGCTCATCATGGTCTTGACCGTCTTCTGCGGCACGGTGAAGCCGTTGGGAGAGGTCAGTCTGGGGATCTCGGGGAAATCGGACGCCCTGAGGGCGGACATGGTGTGAGAGGACTTGCCGCACAGGATCGTGGCCGTCAATCTGTCGTCGACAGTCAGGATGATGTCGCCGTCCTCCATAGCCTTGACCGTCTGGCTGAACTTGCCGGCGCTGATGATGCACTCGCCCTCCTCGATGACCTGAGCGTTGACCGTGACGCGGACGCCCTTTTCCAGGTCATAGGTCGTCATAACGCACTGATCCGGCGCTTTCGCCTGGATCAGGATGCCTTCGGCCGCGGCAAGCGTCACCTTTGAGGATACGCCGGACATCAGCGGTACCACAGCCTCGCAGATCTCTGTCTTATTGAAAATAACCTTCATGCGTTTGCAGCTCCTTATGATAGATTTAGTAGATTCAGGTTTACAGTTTCAATTTATGTGCCCGTATGAACGGGCATACGCAGCGGGCGGACCCTGTCAGAGTTTTTTTCTTTCCGGATTGGAGACGGGACCGTCAGGTCGGGACGCCGCTCGTCCGTCCTTCATACTGTCTGACATACTGTCTTACTTACTTTTTCAGAAGTATAAACAGTAGAAGGTGCGGAAAATGTGGAAAAGCGGAAAAAGACTGTCACAGCAGGAAAAAACGGGATCGAAAGATGAAAAAGAATGTGAAGAAGCAGGCTGAAATCGTGTCACCGTTTTGTGGAAAAGGGAAACGGGCGTAAGGAGTTTCCGAAAATCGCACCCGGGGTCCCGACAAAGCCGTCCGTGTGTAAAAAATTAGGGCTGCCAGCTGTGGAAAAGAATGGAGGCGAAACGGAGCGTTTCCTGTCGGTGCCTGTGGAAAAGGATCGGAAAATCGGGAAAAAACGCGTATTCCACAGCGGGTGTAAAACTTTTTCGGGTTTATCCACACGGAAAATATGTTGATAACAATGGAAAAATATGAGATACGTCCTTGATTTCCACAGCTTTTTTCCACAGTCTGTGGAAAACCGGGATCTTTCCACACGATTATCAACACATTGTGGAAAAGGTGGATGTAGCGATCGGTTTACCGGCCCTGAGCCTGTTGGAAGCGGGTTGGAAAGTACGGGTTTTCAACAGACCGGAAGCATCAGCTCCCCTTGATCTCCTTGATCAGATCGTCCACTTCACTCTTGAAAATAGCATCGTTCGTGATCTTTTTATTGATGATATCCAGCGAGGACATCATCGTGGAGTGGTCTCTGTTGAAGATCTTACCGATATTGGGAAGGGACATTTCCGTAATCGATCGGATGAGATATACGGACAAATGGCGGGCGTTGGCGATCTCCTTGGTCCGCTTGGCGGAAACGAGATCCTCGCGTTTGACGTTGTATTTTTTATATATGAGAGCAAAGATCTTATCCACCGTCATTGCGACCGGCTCCTCGCCGCCGAGCAGATCGGAAATGCACTCGCGGGCGACCTCCATCGTGATCTCGCGGCCGGACAGATAACTCAGAGCACCGAGCTTTTTGATCGCGCCCTCGATCTGCCGGATATTGGACCGCAGATTTTCAGCTAAGAAGGACAGCACGTCGTCCGGAATGGAGACGTTGACCTGATCTGCCTTCTTCTTAATGATGGCCGTGCGGAGCTCGAGATCCGGCGGCTGGATGTCCGCGATCAGACCCCATTCAAAGCGCGTCTTGAGACGGTCCTCCAGCGTTTTGATCTCACGCGGCGGACGGTCGGAGGTCAGGATGATCTGTTTGCTGTCCTCGTACAGCGCGTTGAAGGTATGGAAGAATTCCTCCTGTGTGGAGGTCTTGCCGGCGATGAACTGGATATCGTCGATCAGCAGCACGTCACAGGAGCGGTACTTGTTGCGGAATTCTGCCATGGACTGCCGCGCCAGACTGTCGACCATCTGATTGGTGAAATCCTCACCCTTGATGTAAATGACCTTGATATTCTCGTTCTTGCGCTTCAGCTCGTTCGTGATGGCGTACAGCAGATGCGTTTTGCCGAGACCGGACGGTCCGTAAATGAACAGCGGGTTATAGGACTGCGCAGGACGGTCCGCAACGGCCAGACAGGCAGCGTGGGCAAACTTGTTCGAGTTGCCGACGATATAGTTTTCAAAGGTGTATTCAAAGTTGAAGGGGGGCTGCGTGGAGCCGATCGCGGCGATATGCTCCTCCCGGTCCTGCTCGATCTCCATTTCCTGCTCGTGACGGCGCATGGCTTCGTAATCGGCGACCGTTATCAGCGGGCTGGTGGGATCCGGCAGGGACGGCGTATACTCGCGGCGGGAGCGGATGGGCAGAGGGGAATCGTAGGATATTTGAGAAGACGTTTTCTGAAAGCCTGTCCGGTTGGCAAAGCTTTCGGAGGAGGGCGTCTGTGTGCAGACAAATTTGATGGTGATATCATAGCCGAGATAATCGGAAAACTTTTTCTCCATGTCTGCTTTATACTTGGCTTCTACGGTGCGGATCCTGATGTTGGAATCAGCCGACATGACAAGGACGTTATCCGTCATACCGACAACCTCCAGACCGCCCATAAAGAGGTCCGTGACGGTATCGGAAAGTTCAGTGCGGAAGCTGTCACGGACGATGGTCCACAGTTGGCTCAGTTCCTCGAGATATTCCATGAAGAGGTCCTTTCCGCGGCCGGGATCCCGACCGCTATATTTCAGAGTATATATTAACCTATAATAATAAATACATTATAACACATTTCATTTTCGATTGCAATACCATTCCGAAAAAAATAGCCGTTTTACAATGATTTTTTGCAGAAAAACAGATGTCGGGGATGTATGATACAGAGTTTCAGACTCATCTAATTTACAGAAAGTTTACAATGTTATTTACTGATAAACGAGATCTATTCTATTCGAAAACCCCGTTAAGATTTTTCCCCACCCCCCCTTACCCCCCGCCCCACGGGCGGGGGGAACCCGTATAATGTATTTGCCGGGGCTGCCGCCCCGGCACCCTGCAGCCGGGAGAAGGGCGATACGGCATCGCCAGATACCCCGTTAAGGTTTCTGCCTCACCGCCCGGCGGCCTACCCCCCCGACCCCCTCCCGTGCGCGGGAGGGGGAGAATCAAAAAACTTTTACCGAGGAAACGTGCCTGCGGGCGCGGGAATAGAGGAATGCCGGCGCTCTGCCGCCGGGAGCCGGGCGTTTCCGCATCGCCTGATGTACTGCTAAACTTTTTTCCCCACCCCCCTTATCCCCCGCCTCACGGGCGGGGGGAACCTATATTATGTAAGCAAGGGGAAGGGCCGCCGCAGGCGG
>JAKSPU010000065.1 GCA_024404505.1 Clostridia bacterium | reverse complement strand
TTTTATATTCTCCCCTCCCGCGCACGGGAGGGGCCGGGGGTGGGCCTCCGAGCGCGGGACGCGCGAGGCGTTCCCCCTGTCCCCGTGTGGGCGTTTAAAAAAGGCGGGCGCCCATGACAGCACCCACCTATCTCGTTGAGCGTAAACTCAAACTTGGTCAATAATCCTTTTTGAAAGTTCTTGGGATTCTCAAGGACTTCTTTCAAGAAGTCCTTGAGCGGGGTCCGGGGCAGAGCCCCGCAACGCATCCCCGGGTCCGGGGCAGAGTCCCGCAAGCGTTTCTCATTTCCTGCTGCACCAGCGCCCGTTCGTAAAGTCGGGGATGGCAACGGGTGCGCTGCCGGTCGCGATGGATTGCTCGGACAGCGGGGTGATGCACATCCACGCGGCGGCGTCGTATACGTCGATCGGGCAGGGCGTGCCGGTGCGGACAGCCTCGATGAAGGCGTCGTAGACCAGACCGTCCATGCCGCCGTGACCGCCGCGGATGCCCTCGCGCAGGTACTGCTCCCAGACGGGATGCTGGTATTTTTCAAGGTAGCGGGAAGCGTTGCCGTACTGCGGGGAGAAGTCCCAGAACTCCTGACCGGCGAAGTCGTCCTCGAGGTAGACGCAGTTGCCGTCCTCCATGTACAGACCCTTGGTGCCCTTGACCGTGAAGCCGCGGCTGTAGAAGCGCGGCAGACAGGTGTCCAGCGTCAGCGTGATGGTCTCGCCGTTGGCACACTTGATCAGCGTGGTCACAACGTCGCCCTGATTGAAGTGCGCGTTCACGAGCGATTGATCCACGTCGGGGTGGGAGGCCGCGTAGGCGTTCAGACCGCGGGACTTCGTCGCCATGGATACGAGCGATATCATGCGGTTGCCGCGGTTGATGCCCAGCACCTGCGCGATCGGACCCAACTCGTGCGTCGGGTAGTTCTCGCAGTTGCGGGTCAGATAATTGCGGAGACGGTAGTGACGATTCTCCTTGCCGCGCGTGATCTCGGAGCGCAGATCGTGGCAGTAGCCGCCGGAGCAGCTGATGATCTCGCCGAACAGCCCGAGCTTGACCATGTTCATGACCATCATCTCGATCTGACCGTAGCAGCAGTTCTCAAGGAACATGAACGGCGTCTTGGTTTTCTCGTAGGTGTGGACAAGCCGCCAGCAGTCGTCCAGCGAGTAGGCGCCGCCGACCTCCATGCCCACGGCGATACCCCGCTCCATCGCCTCGACGGCTATCGGAACGTGTGCCTCCCACGCCGCCGTAATGATCACAGCGTCGGCAACGGCGGGATCCAGCACGTCACGGTAGTCGGTGCTGTGGACCGGCGTTTTCCCGTAGGCACGCTCCACGGAGCGCACTCCGTTCATCATCCTGTCCTCGTATACGTCACATACGGCGGTGATCTCCACGTTGTCCATGGTCAGAAGCAGGGCGTCCTGCATGGACTGCCCTCTGCCGCCGAGACCCACGACCGCGGTCCTGACTTTATCCTTCATGATGCAATACTTCCTTTCAGACGATTTGATTCCGTTCTGTGCGCGGCGGCCCTCCGGGCCGCCCGCTTTGCTTTATTGTACATCAGTTTCCCGCGTTTGTCAAGCGGAAAAGGTAAATCCGGGAAGGAAAACGGCAGGGCGCACCGGATGTGGAAGGCCGCGGAGTGCCGGCTTTTCCCTTCAATCGACGAAAACATCTCGTTCCCGCCGCCATGCTCCGACAGCATCCGTACCTCCTTTCCCGTATAATAAAGATGCCCGTATAAGGCAAAAAGGAGGTACAAAATCCATATGACACATCAAAAGGCAACGATACGTACCGAACGCACGGCGCCCGCGGGCCGGGACAAGCCGTCCGGCACCCCGCTCCGCGGCTTCTGGCGGGCGCTGACGGGCAGCCGCGGCAGCGCCCGCGAGGCGGGCCTCGACAGCACCGCTCTCCGGCAGCGGCTGGGCCGGCGGCTCGGGACCGCCCTGCGCGGATTCTTCTTCGGCGGACTTGCCTGCCTGCTCGGCTCGACGCCGCTCGTGCTGGGCACCGCCCCGCTCGGGCTGGCCCTTCTGTGCGCCGGATCGGCGTATACGTGGTTCATCCTGGGCGGATTGCTGCTTTCGGCGATCGTCAGCCCCGTCACGCTGTCTTCGCTTTCGTGGGTGTGCGTGTATACCCTGTGCGTCCTGCTCCGGCTGGCCGTCATGCTGTTCGTCGACCCGCCCGAGCTGCCCGGCGAGACCCCGCAGCCCGGCTTTGCCGGACACGTCAGATACGCGGGACGCTGCCTCTCGGTGAGCCTGCGGTCGGCGGCGCGGAACATGGGCTTTTCGCGCTCCGCGCCGGGCAGCGGCAGACCCGCGGATGAGGAGATCGGGACGTACTACGAGGGGGCCGAGCGCCTGCGGTGCGTGCCGGAGGACGGCAGCCCGGAAGACGTCGGTCCGAGGGACAGGACCGACGTCCCGCCCCACAGCCGTCCGGTGTGGTCAGCCGCGCGGTCCGACGCCCGCGCGGCTGCGTGGAAGAACACGGAGGAGACCGCGGACGCGGAGGTCCGGCTGTTCCGGGAGCATCCGGCCCTGCGCGCGCTTGTCGGAGCGGTCACCGGCCTGCTGACGGGATTCATCGGGGCAGCCGCCGGCGGCTTCCACGTGTATGACCTGCTCGGCGCGTTGTTTCTGCTGATCGCGGTCCCGGCAGCCGTGCTGCTGCTGTCACCGCTGTTCTCCCCCGCGGGGCTCACCCTGCTGTTCGACGCCCATCCGGACGCGTCCCTGACCGCCGAGCGCGTGGGCGCGGACGCAAAGACCGTCTCCCCCGGTCGGGAGCTGCTGCTCGCCTCCGCTGCTGCGTCGCTCGTGTGTCTGGCAGCCGTCTTTTGCGCGGGGCAGTACAGTTTCATGATCGGCACGCCCTACCTGACGGTCATGCCGGCTACGCTGCTCGGCCTGCTGCTGACGCTGTCGGCAGCGTCCCGGCTCGGATTGTGGCCCGGGCTGTGCGTGGCGCTCCTGTCCGGGATCGGCGCGGGAGCGGCTCTTTTGCCGGTGTTCCTGCTGACCGCCGTGGTATATGCGCTGCTGCATATCCTGTCCCACCGGGCGGGCGTGGTCGGCGGCTGCTGCGCGGGGGCGGTCTGGTGCGCGGCCTGCGGCAGCACGCTGCTGACCATCACACAGCTGCCATCCGTCCTGCTGGCGGCACCGGCGTGGCTGCTGATCGAAGCACTGTGGGACAAGCTGCCCGCGGCGGCAGCCGGCGAGGCGGACGGGCGCGGCGATTTCGTCCGCGCGGAATCGGGTCAGGCGCGGCTGACCGCACAGCGCGCCCGCCTGAGTGCGCTGACAGCCGCGTTCACGGACCTGTCTCAGGAGCTGAACAAGCTGTCCGGAGACCTGAAGAAGCCCAAGGCGCCCGAGCTGCGGGCGGTCTGCGACGAGGCGTTCCGGGAAAGGTGCGCGCGGTGCATCCGGCGAGACAGCTGCGCGGGCCTCTCGGACAGCCGGGTCGAGCGGACCGCGGAGCGGCTGACCGCGCTTCTGGAGGCCCGCGGAACAGCCGCGGAAACGTCGCTGCCGCCCGCCTACCGGGAATACTGCCCGCACATGGGAGAACTGATCGCCGACATCAACGCGAGATGCGCCGAGCTGACGCGGGCGATGATCCGGGGCGAGAAAACGCGGGTGCTGGCCTCGGACTACGCGCACATGGCGTCCATCCTGACCGACGTACTCAAGGAGGACACGGCGGACGAGACCGAGCTGAAGGAAAACCGGGAGGCGGCGGACCGGATCTTTGGGTATCTAACGTCGATCGGTCTGCGGGTGCAGGGCGTGGTCGTCTGCGGCCGCGAAACGAGGCGCATCGTGGTGCGGGGCGAAGGCATGGAGAAAACCGGGGACAGAGCGGAGGATATCCGCAGGAAGCTGGAGGAGATCTGCGGTATGCGGCTGTCGGAGCCGGTCTTTGAGGAGGGCCCGTCCTTCACGGTGATGACGCTGACCTCCCGGCCCGCGGTCATGCCCGTATACGCCGGCAGCACGGTCCCGGCGGACTTTGCCGCGGGGCGGGAGCCTGCCGGCGGGGACGTTCTGCCGCCGCCGCTCACCGGAGACGGGACGTACGCGCCTCCGCCCGTCTGCGGCGATCATATCGCCGTTTTCCGCAGTGACCGCGCCTGCTTCTACGCGCTGATCAGCGACGGGATGGGCAGCGGGCAGGACGCCTCGGAAACGTCCGGGCTCTGCACGCTGTTCCTGGAGCGGATGCTGTCCGCGGGGAATCACGTGGAGATCTCGCTGCGGATGCTGAACAGCCTCCTGCTCGCCAAGAATGAGGGCGGCGGCAGCGAATGCTCCGCGACGGTCGATCTGATGGAGCTGGACACGGTAGGCGGCCACGCCGTCTTTGCCAAGAACGGAGCCGCGCCGACCTACGTCGTGCGGGGCGGGGTGGTATACAAGCTGCGGAGCCGCAGCCTGCCGCTCGGCATCCTGCGGGACAGCAGCCCCCAGCTGCTGCGTTTCCGGATGCACCCCGGAGACGTGGTCGTCATGGTCAGCGACGGCGTGACGCTCGGCAACGACGAGTGTCCGTGGCTGATCGACCTGTTGTCCACGCCGCTGCCGGATTCCATGGACAGCCTGCGGCTGGATATCCTCAACCGCGCCATTGCCTCGGGCAGCCCGGACGACCTCTCGGCCATAGCCATCCGCGTGGAGGACGCGGACGGGAAGAACGTATAATTGTTTCTTGACAAGCGTACCGGGTTATGATATAATGGCAGGAAAGAATATTCCCTTCAGGAAAGGATGCCATGCCATGAAAAAATACGTACGGATCCTCTTGCTCGTATGTCTGTCCCTTGTCTGCGTGCTGGCCCTCGCGGCCTGCGACGGCGGTAACGCCGGCGATACGGAGTCCGGGACCGCGTCCGACACCGAGCCCGCTTCCGACGCTCCCACCGAAGCGCCCGCCACGTCTCCCGCGACCGAGCCGGAGACCGAGACCGAAGCGGAAACGCTGCCCCCCGAGGACCTGTCCCTGCCGGACGGCTATATCCGCCTGCTGGACGCCGACCATCAGAAGGCCTCCAAACGCGAGTCCAAGGGCCTGACCATGGCCATGAAGGAGGAGAACGGCGTCTCCTATATGTCCTATAAGAACTCCAAGGACGACGGCTACGTCTACGTCATCAAGGACGGCATGATCTGCCCCGGCCGTTACCTCAAGATCAAGTACCGCGCACCCGAGGAGGCGCACGGTCAGATCTTCCTCGGCGTGACAGACGTCAAGGCGACGACCTGTCAGGACATCCCGTATATCTGCGACGGTGAGTGGCACGTGACCACGCTCGACCTGTGGGAGAACTGGGGCTTTTCCGGTGACACCATCGCGTATGTGCGCCTCGATCCGGCCGACGTCAAGAACGTCTGCGTGGACGTCGAGTGGATGGCGTTCTACGAGGATGACGGCGCACCCTACGTCAATCACGATACCGATAACCTGCCCGCTCCGCCGCCCGACTGCCCGAATATCAGCAGCTACACGAAGCTCGACGGCTGCGAGGGGTACTATCTCCGGGAATCCGACCTTTCCATGAAGATCTACTATCGGAACGCTTTCTTCAACCGCTACACGATCACCTACAACGCGACCGAGCCGCTGTTCGGACACATCGCGTACCGCACGATCGGCGCGGACGGCACGATCACGCCGAAGGAGGACGAGTTCTACCTCGAGGCCGGTGAGGACATGACCTTCTCCTCGCTGCTGCCCGGGTACTTTGACGGCGAGTACGCCTTCGGCATCGACGGCCTGACGTTCGAATCCGTCAAGGGTACGGACGCGGAATTCGAGCTGCTCGGTCTGTCGTCCGACCGTCAGCGCATCTACGCCTCCGGCACCTACTTCCTTGAGAACGACCGCTACCGCCTCGGCATCCTTCTGCAGTGGGGCGGCGGCATCTCCTACATCGAGGACAAGCAGGACGGCGACGAGGACCTCCGCAATCTGATCAACCGTGCCGACACGGGCCGTCTGGTGCAGCAGTCCTACTACGGCGTCAGCACGGAGAAGTACCACAAGGCGACCTACAACGGCTCCGTGTGGAGCTACAACCCGGTGCAGGGCGGCGACCAGACCGGCAAGGCGTCCCGCATCGTGGATATCCGTCTGTCCGAGGACGGCAACTCCATGTACATTAAGTGCCGCCCGATGGACTGGGCGCAGCACAATATGCCCACCAAGTCCTACATGGAGAACACCTACACGATCACGGACGAGGGCATCATCGTGGACAACCGCTTCGTGGACTTCTTCTACGGCATGAAGCACGGCAACCACCATCAGGAGCTGCCCGCGTTCTACACGATCAGCTACCTCGGCGTGTTCCACTACTACAACGGCACCGAGCCGTGGACGGGCGGCGATTACGAGACGCTGCCGAACGAGGAGTTCTGGGCCGGCCGCAACTCCGCTTACCACAATATCAAGAAGGGCAATACCGAAACGTGGGCGATGTGGACGGATACCAAAGGCTACGGCATCGGTCTGTACGTCCCGGATATCGAGATCATGCTGGCCGGACGCTTCAGCTACAACGGCTCGAAGGATCCCGCCAACGGCGGCACCAACTACGTCGCGCCTCTTAAGACCATGGAGATCAAGTGCTTTGAGCCGTGGGAGTACACGTATATCATCGCCGCGGGCACCGTCGACGAGATGCGTGAGACCTTCCAAAACTACTATGAGAGCCTTGATTGATTTCCATATCATGCCAGAAGGCTTCCCCGTGAGGGGAAGCCTTTTTCGGCATAGGTCATAACTCACAACATTTTACAAAACTCGCGTGTATTGTTGGCGCTTGTGTCCATTGCCAGAAAGGGCAAAATACAGTATAATAAGATGTCTTTCCCGAATGATTCTGTAGGATGGTATCGTCGTGATTAAATTCCGTACTGTTTTCAACTTCCACGACCCCGACGCGAGGGGACGCACCTGTGCGCTGATCTTCAAGGTGGTCGAGGGCTTTCTCGTTTACATCAACAGCGGCGTGTTCTACACCGACTTCCTCCGGTGCTACGGCATGGACAGCGTGGAGGCCGGTATCCTGACCTTCATCCCGTACATAGCCGGTATGTTCGTCATTTTCATGCCGTCGCTGCTCAACCATTTCCCGAAGCGGAGATGGATACTGGCGACCTGTAAGATACTGTATTACTTCTGCATCCTCTGCGGCATGAACCTCCTTGCCGAGTTCGTCAAGGACGATGCCGGACGGCTCTGGGGCATGATCCTCATCACGTTCTTCGCCAGCCTGTTCAATATCATCGCCACGTCCGGCTATGCCGCATGGCACATCCGCTTCCAGCCCGAAGAGGTCAGAGCGTACTTCCTGTCGACCTGCCTCCTCTGCACCTCGACCGTGGCCGGCGTGCTTTCGCTGCTCGGCGGCTGGCTCGGCGACTACTTCGAGAGCGTGGACTCTGCCAAGCTGCTCACCTTCCTCGTGGTGCTGCGTTACTGCACGTTCGGTCTGTGCGTGGCGAACGTGATCTTCCTGCTCCTGCCCCGTGAGGTCGAGTACCCGACGATCCGCGCGCCCCGGTTTGCGGACATCATCTCCATCCCGCTGAAGAACAGGAAGTTCATGCTGACCATGCTGGTCGTGTTCCTGTGGCAGTTCTCCTGCTACTGCTACGCTACGCAGCTCAACTACTACGCCCGCGACGTCATCGGGATGTCCCTGACCTACATCAACCTCGTGATCCTGCTGTACAGCGTGATCTTCTTCCTGACCACCAAGTTCTGGCAGAAGATGATCAACAAGACGTCGTGGTTCTTCGTGTTTGCGATCGCGCTGCTGATCGTCGCTCCGTTCCAGATCATGTACGGCTTCGTGACGCCGCTGAACTACGTCTGGTTCGTCATGATCGTCCGTCTGCCGCAGCATTTCGCCGGTGTCGGACACAATACCGCGTTCGATAACCTGCAGTACATCAATATGCCGGTCACCAACCGCGAGTGCTACGCGGCCTTCTACCAGATCGTGTTCAATCTGGGTGCGCTGGCCGGTCACGGCTTCGGCGCGTGGTTTGACGGTATGACCAAGAGCTGGTCGTACACGGTGTTCGGCCAGACCTACACCTCCGGCATCCCGTTCCTGGTCATGCTGTGCGGTGTCGTGCAGATCGTCATTGCCGTGTTCATCTTCGCGTTCCGCAAGCAGCTCGAGCCGGATAAGTCGGTCGAGGCGGCGTGATGCGGTGCTTGGAGGTCCTTCCCCGGGGAAGGACCTCCTTTTTTTGCGGCAGGTCTCCGCGTCTGCGGAGCAGGGAGACGCCTCGCGCCTCCGGCGACGCACCGACGGCAGGCGCGGATGCCGTCCGCGGAACGTCATAAAAAATTCGCACGGAATTCGTGTATCCGGCTTGATTTTACCGCGAAAATATGGTATGATATATTGATCGGAAAAATACACTCATCACACGGAGGTCCCTCTTATGAACGAGCGCATTTCCAAAGAGAATTACTACCTCGACATCGCCCAGACGGTCGCCGAGCGCAGCACCTGCCTTCGCCGCAAGTTCGGCGCGATCATCGTCAAGAACGACGCCATCATCTCGACCGGCTACAACGGCGCACCCCGCGGACGCAAAAACTGCTCCGATATGGGCTTCTGTATGCGTTCACACCTGAATATCCCCCGCGGTGAGCGGTACGAGCTGTGCCGGTCCGTCCACGCGGAGGCCAACGCGATCATCAACGCGCCCCGCGACCAGATGCTCGGCGCCACGCTGTATATGGCCTGCCTCGACGCGCCGACCGGCGCCCTGTCAGCCGGGACCAGCAGCTGCGCGATGTGCAAGCGGCTGGTGCTGAACTCCGGTATCGAAAAGGTCGTCATCCGCGACACGCCCACCGAATACCGTGTGGTCACGGTCAGGGATTGGATCGACGACGACGACAGCCTGACCGGCGTGTTCGGGTATTGATCACACGCCCCGCAATCACGGAATCGAAAGGAAACACTATGAAGCGCAAGCATTTTCTGAGGGCATTCCTGCTCTCGCTGACTATTCTGCTGATCCTGCAGTCCTCCCTCACGGGCTGCGGCAAGAGGCTGGAGGAGACCGCCTCCGGCGTTACCGTCAAGGGCAGGGAGGGCGTTGTCTACCACCATGCCTCCGTCACCTATGAGCCCGTCGAAACGGGGAAGAAGTACGGCACCCTGCACGTTTCCTCCAGCATCAAGCTCGACGTGTACCGGATCAAGGGGCTGTCCCCCGAGGAATGGCTGGCCGACGAGGCGGGCGACGTGCTGTATGCCGACGGCGTGACGCTGCCGACGCTCTCCGGTATGGAGCCCTCTGCCGTGCAGGTCTGCACCTATCAGACCTCCGTTTACGTGCTGCGCCGCCTGAGCGACGCGGATCTGATCTCGTCCCTTGTGACGGCCTACGAGACCGCCGAGGACGCACCGTATCTCAACGAGGAGCCGCTGCGCTCCTTCAAGCTGCGGTTTGAGTCGGACAAGTATCCGGCGCTGTACTATTCGGTGCAGTACATAGAGTACGCCGAGGATCAGATCGCCGGCGGCGTCAATTACGGCCGGTACTTCCTGTACTCCATGTTCGACGAGCGCTTCGTCCCCGTGGACAGCTGTCTGCACGACGTGTTCGGCTTTGAGGACGTGACGGAGACCGCCGCCGGAGAAGCCGTGTGAGCGGATAAGCAGTAAGCACACAAGACCGTATACGGCGGAAAGGTATGATATGAACGAAAACGAGAATGAAAACAGGGAACTGACCGCCCCGGAGTCCGAAGAACCCGAAAAGGTCAGAAAACCGCGCCCGCATCCGGTGCAGATGCGGAACATCCCCTCGCATCTTGAGGGCTGTGCGGCGCTCGAGAAGCTGTGCTTCCACGAGCCGTGGAGCGCAAAAAGCCTTGAGCTTCTGTGCAACGACGGCATCGGCGTCGGTTACCTCTGCACGGTCCGCACGCCGGACGGCACCGAGCCGGTGGCTGCCTACGGCGGGATGCTGATCACGGTGGACGAGGGACAGATCACAAATATCGCGGTCCACCCCGACTATCGCCGTCAGGGGCTGGGGGACGCCGTGGTCAAGGCGCTGCTGCGGCACGCCAAGAGCGCACGGCTGGCGAGCGTCAGCCTTGAGGTCCGTGCTTCCAACGCGCCCGCGATCGCGCTCTATAAGGCCAACGGCTTCCGCGAGGTAGGCCGCCGCAAGGGCTTCTATACCAAGCCCGCGGAGGACGCGCTGATCATGGAGGTCAGATTGAAGTAAGGCGTGCCTGCTGCGGAAAGATTTGAGATCGGAAAAAATATTTTTGAAAACCTATTGACAAATGGACCGCGCTGTGTTATAATATCGCCGTTGTGAGAAATCGCACGGCACATGGCGGAGTAGCTCAGCTGGCTAGAGCAATCGGTTCATACCCGATAGGTCACAGGTTCAAATCCGGTCTCCGCTACCATCCGGCAGTGCCGCTCCATATGGAGAGGCACCGCCGGTTTTATTATACAAAGGTGTGGTCCCGGACGGAACCACGACCGTTTCGGCCCGTTGGTCAAGAGGCCTAAGACACCGCCCTTTCACGGCAGTAACAGCAGTTCGAATCTGCTACGGGTCACCAACAAGAAAAGCCTCTTTTGTCGATAGACAAAAGAGGCTTTTTTGAACGACGTTCCGCCGGCGGAACACAACACATCACTATCGCAAGGAGTCAATCATGAGCAGACAGTACCGTTTTACGAAAATGCACGGGTGCGGCAACGATTTCATCCTGTTCGACTGCTTTGGTCAGTCGCTGTTCGATCCCGAGACCATGGCGCTCATCCTGTCCGACCGTCACGTCGGGATCGGTGCGGACGGCATGGTCATGCTGCTTCCGTCCGATAAAGCCGATTTCAGGCTGCGCTTCTTCGACACGGACGGGACCGAGACGCCGCTGTGCGGCAACGGGCTCCGCTGCGCGGTCAAGCTCGCCGTGGATCACGCGCTGACCGATAAGACGGAGCTGACCGTCGAGACGGCAGCCGGCGTGTTTGACGCTGCCTGTCTGCCCGAAACGAGGAGCCGGAACGGAAAAACGGCCGACGTGCGCGTAGACCTCGGTATGCCCGGTCTGTCTCCCGACGACGTCGGGATCAGCCTGCCCGGCTGCCCCGATCCCGTGATGGGCGCGGAGGCCGCGTTCGGCGGTGAGACGCGCATCATCAACGCCGTCCGCGTCGGCAGCCGCTTCTGCGTGCTGTTCGGGGAAGAGAACTGCCTGACCGATCCTCAAGGCGAGACCTTCGACATCGACCGCTTTGACCTTGACGCTCTTGCGGCTGCCTGCACCCGCGATCCCCTGTTTGCGGACGGCGCCGATCTGTGCGTCGTGAAGGTATTGAATCAGACCACGCTGGCCGTCCGCACCTGCGAGGCGCGCAACGGCGAAACGCGGGCCTGCGGGACGGGCGCCTGTGCCGCCGTCGTCGCCGCCTGCCTGCGCGGGCGCTGCGCGCGCGGCACGGACGTCACCGTCCGTCTGCGCGGCGGCGAGATGACCGTCCGGTACGGGACCGAAGCCGAGGGCGGACGTATCCGGCTGACCGGCCCCGCCGCGACCGTCTTTGACGGAAACCTGCTGTTTTGATTTCTGAAGGAGGATTGTGATGAAAACCACGTTTCACCTGCTGCTCCTGACCCTGACGCTGCTGCTCACCGGGGCACTTGCCTCCTGCCGGACGCCGGACGATCCCGGACGCGAAACGCTTGGGACGGAGCAGGACGCGTCCGATCCCGCCGCCGACGTGACCGAGCCCCTGACGGAAGCCCCCACGGAGGCTCCCACGGAAGCCCCCACCGAGGCGGATACCGCCCCGGAGACGCTGCCCGCCAACGCGCGGCAGCTCATCCCCGACGTGACCTTCCTCACCGGCATGAAGCAGATCAGCCAGAAGGATCATAACGATCACGATAAAGTCAGGACGCTGAAGACGCACTCCTTCTACGGCGGGACGGCGGACGATCCCCGCTGGCAGCTCGCGCAGTGGGACAGCGGCCCCTGCATGGTCGAGAACGAGGTCGACGAGGGACCGACCGTGATCACGGATGGTCAGCACCGCACCTTCGGCTACGACCCCGACACCAACGTCATGACCTTCCGCCTCGACACCTCACTGTTCTATCAGGGCCAGCCGGCGCTGAGCGGGATGTATTGGCCGCACCTCTTGATCGAGCAGGGCGACTTCGGGTATAAGTCCATGTCGACCGAGGAAAAGGCGTACTACAGCTGCGCCGCGGACCGCATCATCCTGTCCATGGACATCCGCCTGACGGATTACTCCATCACGCCGATCAAGGGCGATTGGGTCGACGCGGCACAGTTCCTGCTTTATTTCTACGTCAAGGGCATCGAAACCAACGATTTCTGCTGGTTCGGCGTGCAGCTGTTCGACAACCGCTGGGCGCGCAATCCCAACTATATCGGCTACGACGGCGGCAAGGCGGACGCCTCCGGCGCAATGATATTCTCCATCGGCTCGCAGTACGTCTACCCCGACCGCAAGGTCAACCTGTGGAAGAACAACAAGATCAACCCGAGCGAGGATTGGATCCACATCGAGCTGGATATCCGGCCCTTCCTCACCCAGATGCTCAAGGCCGGCCGCGCGGACGGCTATTTCAAGGCGGAGACGCTGGAGGAGCTGTGCATCAACGGCATGAATCTCGGCTGGGAGACCATCGGCACGTTCGATCACACCATGCAGGTCCGCGACCTGAAGCTGGTGTCCTATATTGACGAATAACGGCTATGTCTATCAAAAAGTATATCGGGGACAGGCGTTTCTACCGTTCCGTAACGGCGCTGGTCATCCCCATCATCGTTCAGAACGGCATCACGACCTTTGTCAACCTGCTGGACAACATCATGGTCGGGCGGCTGGGCGCGGAGCAGCTCTCCGGCGTCGGCATCGCCAACCAGCTGATCTTCGTCTATACGCTGGCGCTGTTCGGCGGACTGTCCGGACCGGGCATCTTCACCGCGCAGTTCTACGGCAAGAGCGACCGCGAGGGCATGATGTACACCTTCCGGTACAAGCTGTACGTCGCTTTCCTCATCACCGCCGTCGGGTATACGGTCCTGTCGCTGTGGGGCGAGCCGCTGATGCTGCGCTTCATGACCACGGATAACACCGCGGACGGCTCCGCCGTGGACGCGGCGCTGACGCTCGAGTGCGGTCTTTCGTACCTGAAATGGGCGCTTGTGGCCTGTATCCCCATGGCGCTGACCAACGTCTACGCCTCGACGCTGCGCGAGACGGGACACACGACGCCGCCTATGGCAGCGTCCGCCGTCGCGGTCGCGACCAACGCGCTGTGCAACTATATCTTCATCTTCGGCAAGCTGGGCCTGCCCGCGATGGGCGTGGTGGGTGCGGCGATCGGCACCATCATCGCGCGCGTCGTCGAGCTGGCGATCGTCATGCTCTGGACACATACGCATCCCGTCAAGGCGCCGTACATCATCGGTGCGTACAAATCACCGTATATGCCCGGCAAACTGACGCGCAGCGTCACGGTCCGGGGCCTGCCGCTGATGATGAACGAGCTTCTGTGGTCCTCCGGCATCACGATCCTGCAGCAATGCTACTCGACGCGGGGCTTGGACGCGGTGGCGTCGGTCAACATCTCGACAACGATAGCCAATCTGTTCAACATCGTGTACATGGCGATGGGAACGGCGGTGGCGATCATGGTCGGCAACCAGCTGGGCGCGGGCGAGATCGAGGAGGCCAAGGACACGGACCGCAAGATCATCGCGTTCTCGTTGGTGCTGTCGCTGGGCATCGGCGGACTCATGGCGCTGCTGGCTCCGGCATTCACGCTGGCGTACAACGTGTCGGACGCCATCAAGTCCTGCGCCGCGGACCTGATCATCGTGTGCGCCTGCCTGATGCCGATCAACAGCTTTATCCACAACTGCTACTTCACGCTGCGGTCGGGCGGGCAGACGTTCATCACGTTCCTGTTCGATTCCGCCTACGTCTGGGCGATCGACGTGCCGGGAGCGCTGCTGCTGTCCCGCCTGACGACGCTGCCGATCCTGCCGCTGTACATCCTCGTGGTCTCTCTGGACCTGCCCAAGTGCCTGATCGGCCTTCTGATGCTGAAGTCGGGAAAATGGGCGAAAAAATTGGTGTGATATCATGGAAACTATGAGAAAGATCGCCGTGATCGGCTATTCCGGCGCGGGAAAATCCACGCTCGCGTCTGCACTCGGCCGGAAGTGGGGCGTGGAAGTGCTGCATATCGACTGCATCCAGTTCCTGCCCGGCTGGCAGGTGCGCCCCAAGGAAGAAAAGCAGGCTATGATGGCGGATTTCCTCGCGGCACACGAGAGCAGCGGCTGGGTGATCGACGGCAATTACAGCAAGCTCGACTACGAGCGCCGCATGGCAGAGGCGGACGAGATCGTTTTTCTGGATTTCAACCGATTTGCCTGCCTTTGGCGGGCGTATAAGCGGCATCGGAAATTCAAGGGCAAGGTGCGCGATTCCATCGCGCCGGGCTGCCCCGAGAAGATGGACGCCGCGTTCGTCCGCTGGATCCTGTGGGAGGGGCGGACGCGCGAGGTGCGGAAGCGATTCCGGGACACGGTGACGGCGTATGAGGATAAGTCGGTCGTGATCCGCAATCAGCGGAAGCTGGACCGATACTATCGGGAAAAGGGGCTGTCGGTCTGACGCCCCCCGGCGGCGCAGAGCCGCGAAAGGAGAGATTATGGCAGAGAAGATCACACCCGCCGACCGCGCGGCGGCAGCCCGCGGCTGCTTCATGCAGGGGTACGGCTGCGCGCAGTCGGTGCTGCTGGCGTTTGCCGACCTGACACATCTGGATACGGACACCGCGGCCCGGCTCGGCTCCTCCTTCGGGGGCGGCATGGGGCGGATGCGGGAGGTCTGCGGCGCGGTGAGCGGCGCGCTGATGGTGCTGGGCATGACGCTCGGTTACGCGTCTCCGGCCGATAAGGACGCGAAGAACGCGCATTACGCGTGTGTCCGCGACTTCGCCGACCGCTTCAAGGCCCGGAACGGAGCCGGGGCGATCGTCTGCCGCGAGATACTTGCCGGTGTGCCACATTCCGAGGGCGGGGCAGCCGAGGAGCGCACGCCGGAATATTACCGCCGCCGCCCTTGCCCCGACCTTTGCGCGCTGGCAGCGGAGATCGTGCAGGAAATGCTGGATGAGAGGGTGGTGTAAGTTCAGGGTGCCGGGGCACAGCCCCGGCACCCGGGGGATCGCGCCTGCGGGCGTGGAACGCCTCGCGCCTCCCGCGCTCGGGGACCTACCCCCTGCCCCCTCCCGTGCGCGGGAGGGGGGAACTATATTCTTTTTACCGAGGAGAGGGGGCGCTGCGGCGCCCCCTCTCCTCGGCCTCCTCATCCTCGGGATTCCGCGCCTGCGGGCGCGGGGAAGCGTGCCGCGTCTCCCGTAACCCCGTTCCCCGGGTTTGCACGGATCGGGCAGATGCCATCT
>JAKSPU010000064.1 GCA_024404505.1 Clostridia bacterium | reverse complement strand
TTGGCGCCGAACAGGCCGGTGTTGATGTTGAAGGTGCAGGGGCAGCCGTACTTCTTTAAGATCTCGATCATGCGGGCATCCTGCGTGATGCCGTCGTCAAAGCTCAGCGTGATATACTTCTTGGGCAGGCCCTCGATGCGCTCGAGGTCGGGATTCTCGCCCTGCCACGGCATCTCGGTCACGGCCTCGGTCGGAGCCTCCGTCGGGGCTTCGGTGGGGGCTTCGGTGGGGGCTTCGGTCGGAGCCTCGGTCGGCTCCTCGGTGGGCACGTCGGTGATGATGTCTTCCATGGTGGTGACCTCCTCTTTCTCGGTCGTTATGTCGGTCCCGACGTCCTCGGTCCCGTTATCGCAGGCGGCGAGCGTCAGCGCCAGCAGAAGCAGCGCGGACAGCGCGGCGGCAATGAGCAGCGTTCTCTTTTTCATGGTATGATCTTCCCTCTCGTTTTACTTGAATCGGTTGACGATCTGCTTGAAGAATTCCAGATCCTCGCCGGACGGTCCCTTGACGAAGGCCACCCGCAGGGTGATCTTCAGGGGCTTTGCGTCCAGCGGCATCTCGACGGGCGCCTTGACGGACATCGCTCCGGCCTTCAGCGCGGTCTCGTAGGCCGCCTCGACGTCCTGCACCGCGAAGGCAAAGTGGATGAAGGCGTTCTCGCCCGACGCGTTCATCCCGATCCGCTCAAACAGCTCGAGCTTGCCGCCGTCGCCGATGTCGAGCAGCGCGATCCGGCTGCCGATATCGCCCCACTGCGTGTACAGCCTGCAGCCGAGCGCCTCGTAGAACGCGAGCGACTTTTGGAAATCGGACGCGCCGATGGCCATGTGGGAGTACCCCATGCCCTTGATGATCTCGTTTGCCATATCCGTTCCTCCTTTACCGGAACAGGACCCGCTGCCGCAGCACGCCGGCGACGGAATCCGTTTTGTCGTAATAGGTGATCAGCGGCGCGAGCACGTGTCCGTCGACCGTGACGGTCGGCGCGGGCAGCGTCCAGCCGTTCGTGTCGGCGCCGTCCGGGACGAATGCCTCCGCCAGCACGAGGTCACCGCACATATACCGCCCGAAGCCGTCGTGGATCGTCATCATGCGGCCGTCTCCCGTATACTCGGTCTCGGCATACAACAGCTCCCGGTTCTTGTTCGCATACCACAGTCCCTCCGCCAGCCGCATGGAGCAGCAGAACGGTGCCTCGTAGGACAGCAGGCGCAGCGTGTCCACGTCCTCATAGCCGTCGACGTTGATGAATACGACGCTGTCCGTACCCGCGCCGCCGTTCGGACGCTGGGCCGAAGCCAATCCGTTATGCCAGATGCGCGCGGCGCACCGGCGGTACATATCCTTGCCGGTGATCTTGTACAGCTCGCCGGACACCATCAGGCTGTCCACGATGGCGCAGGGCTCGGTCCACGTATCGGGGCGGCCCCACCAGTTCAGATTCTGGAACACGGCATCCATGCCCGCGCCGAAGACGTACAGGTTGAAGATGTCCTTGGCATAAGTGAGGTAGACGGGGTCCTCGGTGACGTCGTACATACGCAGCATCCCGCGCGCGGCGGTCAGCGTGCAGTGCGTCTGGGCGCGGAGCGTCACCTTGTCGATGGACGAATACACGCGGATCATCTCGTCGACGAGCGCCTTGACGCGGGCGTCACGGGTGATCTTGTAGACGTGGGACAGGCCGTCGATACTCATGAACGCGCAGCCGACGTCGGTGGAGAGCCGCCAGCCCTCGGTATCGCTGATGGTATGGCCGCTCACGCCGCCCTTCATCAGCTCCTCGGGATCG
Source organism: Clostridia bacterium (assembly GCA_024404505.1). Lineage (GTDB taxonomy): Bacteria > Bacillota > Clostridia > Oscillospirales > CAG-272 > CAMEON01. The sequence goes on along the minus strand of JAKSPU010000064.1, from coordinate 13,759 downwards.
CGGTCGATCGGATACCCGGCATAGCGGCCGGTCGTGGGCAGATACAGATGCTCGGTCACGGACCGGAGCGCCCGCAGGGAGAACTCGTCCCGGAACTGCTCGAAATGCTCGCACAGGCCGCGCAGCAGCCACGAATGGCCGGACAGCTGCTGCTCAAAGATGACGTGGTTTGCCTCCGGGCCGAAGTACAGCTGCGCGTTGGTGTGCGCGGGCATGGCCTCGAGCAGCTGTGCCATGCAGGGGATGACGTGTCCCGTGGCCTTATAATGGCTGACGAACGCGAGCAGCGCGCGTCCCTCCTTGTCGCCGGGCCAATCGGCTCCGACGGGCTGGAACACCTCGCCGATCTGATAGTACGGCTCACGCAGCCGCTTCTCGCTGCGGGCGAGCCGTTCGTCAAGTTCCTTTTGCGTTACTTCCTGTCGTCTGATCATGCGTTCAATCCTCCCATCCGTTGTACACGTCGGTTTCAAAGTTCTCGCCCGTGCGGCAGCCCGCGCCGCCGTCATACGCGCAGTTCTTCATGTACACGGCCGTGATCTGATTGTCGGGGTCGACCCAGTAGTGAGAGCCGTAGGCGCCCGACCAGCCGAAGCAGTGCAGGGGCATCTTGTAGTCGTCCCGGTCAATGACGCGGACGCCGAGTCCCCACTTCTGGGCACCGGGCATGACGGACTCGGGCACGGTCGGCGTGCCCATCGCCTTGACCAATTCGGCGGGCAGGATGCGCTCGCCGCTTTCGGTCACGCCGCCGCGGCAGAGCATCTCGGCAAACCTGACGTAGTCGGGCAGGGTGGCGGCCAGGCCGGCGCCGCCGCTGCACCACGTCACGGGGAAGTTCTCAAACACGCAGCCGGGCGTTTTCGGCACGTCGACGTTCTGACCGTCCTTGCGGAAGTGCATGGAGATGAAGCGGCCCCACTGCTCGTCGTTGGGCGCGAAGGTCGCGTCCGGCATACCGCAGGGGTCGAAGATATTGAGCCGTATGAACTGTGCAAACGGCATTCCGGAGGTCAGCTCGACGAGGCGGGCGGCGACGTCGAAGGCGGCGGTGCCGCTGTACGCCTGCGCGGTCGTAGGCTCGAAGGCGAGCGCGGTGCCGGACAGGAAATCCGTGACGGCCTTGAGCGACACCCGGTCAGCCGTTGCCAGCCGCGCGAACTCGAGGTCTCCGACCTCGGCGGAGCCGAGACCGTTGGTGTGGTTGAGCAGCATCCGCAGGGTGAGCTGACGCTGCGCCTTGCCGATCCTTTCCACCTTCTTGTCCTCGGTGACCCGTCCGATGTCCATCTCGGCAAAGTCGGGCAGCCACTTGCAGATCGGCGTGTCGAGGTCCAGAAGGCCGCGCGACACCTGGATGAGAGACGCCACGGTCGTGACCGGCTTGGTCATGGAAGCCAGCCGGAACATGAGCTTATCGCCGTTTTCGACGGACCCGATCTCAGGGCCGTTCGCGCTGACCTTGCCGAAGTATTCCTTGAAGACGACCTTTCCCTCCTGCATGACGCACAGACCGGCGCCGCCTACGCGGGCATCGGCCAGATCGTCCGCCATACGGGTGCGGATATTGTAAGCAACCTTTTCTGCGCTGAGTTTTCTCATATCATTGCAGCCTTTCTTATCTCATAACGATCTTCCGGTGTATGGCAAGCCGGATATCCTCCGGGGGCGGACGGGCGTCAGACGCCGGATAAACCGACACCCATCCACGTTAATTTTACCATATAAACACCTCTCTGTCAAGGGAAAAATGAGTAAAAACGCAAAAAGCGGTCCGCGCGGTGACGACTCACGGCAGGTCGGGATTGACAAAGCACGCGCCGCGTGGTATACTTACGGCAGGGAAGGACCCGGAAAAGATCGGAAGGAGGGCTGACGGATGGAATGGTATTGGATCCTGCTCGCGTGTCTGTCGGGGCTTGCGGCGGCAGGGCTGCTCGACAGCGTCCTGACAAGGCGGAAGAATTACGTCCGCAACCGGGCCGCGGAGGACGCGGCTCCCCACGCATGGCTGATCGGACGTCAGGAAACGCTGACCGCCTTCCGCTTCGGCAAGCAGACGATGGACAAGAATGGCTGCTGCTGTGTCGCCGCCTACAACGCCGGCTGTCTGCTCTCTCCCGGCGGCACGCACAGTCTGCCGGACACGATCCGGCACTTTGACACCTATCTCGGCTACAACCTGTTCGGCTTCCTCGGCGGCAGTCCGTGGGCGATCCGCGGTTATTTCCGGCGGCGCGGGTACCGGACGGTCTACCGCGGTTTCCTGTTCCGACGCAGGCGCGGGGACGTGGACGCGTTCCTCCGGAGCGCGCCTGTCTGCATCGTGCTGTTCAAGCATCGGGGCAGCGCGGCCATGCACTATGCCGCCGTCCGCTGGGACGCGGAAGCGGGCCGCTTCCGCACCTGCAACGCCGACACCTGCATCGATTCCTTTGCGGGTCAGCTGCGCCTGTGCGGGCGGACGCTGATCGGGATATGGGCGATCAGCCCGGAAACAGAGCGCCGAAAATGAGAAAAGAGTTATTGAACGGAACGCCCGTTCCGTATGATCTTCCCTTTGATGAGCTGGTCCGTATGCTCGGCTCGGAGAAGATGGCAGACTTCTGTGCGGCCTGCGAGTCGCTTGCCGACCGCGGGGACGACGAGTCGTACCGGGCGGTCAAGGCGTATCTCGGGCACAAGGACAAATACCGCACAGGGTAAAGATTGACCAAGGTTGAGTTTTACGCTGAAAGAGATAGGTGGGTGCCGTCATGGGCGCCCGCCTTTTCTTCTTGCTCCGTTCTCCGCGTCCCGCAGGATGAGGGTGCAGGGAGAAGGGAGCGGCGCAGCTGCGGAGGCAGAGCGCCGCCGCTCTCCCGCGCCCGCAGGCGCGGTTCCCCGGGATGAGGAGACCGAGGAGAGGGGATGCCGGGTCCCCGGGGCAAACATTTTACAAATCCGTCACCAAATCATGACAAAACGGCCTTTACAAATCCACCCGGATGGCGTATAATAATATATGATGTTATAATGGGGTTTTGTCGGGATATATACGCATGACCCCCCGAACACCGCTCATACCTGCTTTTATATAAGGAGGACATAATGCGATCCGAAAGGAAAACCGACCGGAAGAAGAAAAAGCTGTCCGCGGGCAAGATCGTCCTGATCGTGCTGCTCGCGCTGATCCTGTTGCTCATCCTCGCCGGCGTCATATTCGTCAACCATTACCTGAATCAGATCAACCGGATCGAACGCGGGACTGCCGCCATCGACCCCGAGAACGAGGATTTTGAGACGGACTTCGGGGAAGACAGGACCGTGGAAGACTACACGCGCGACACGCGCGACGTGGACGTCAACAAGAACGGCTTCTTCCGCGAGAACGGCTATATCTTCTACTACGAAAAGGGCCTGCCCGTACACGCCGGCCTGATAAAGATCGACGGGAATTACTACTACGTCAACAGCGACGGCCGCGTCGTGACGGGCGCCGCCTACTACATCACCGAGACCAACGGGCTGATGCCCGAGGGCTTCTACAAGTTCGACGACGAAGGCCGCATGATCACGGGCGGCAAGAATCCCTCCACGGACAAGACCATCCCCGTCTCGACCGGAGAGGTCATCATCGAGCCTCCGACCGACCCTGCCGACGAGCCGCATCAGTGGGTCGAGGACACCGCCCGCTCCGTCGCGCCGACCTGCCGCGATCAGGGTCTGCGCGTGCTTATCTGCAAGAACTGCGGTGCCGAGCAGAAGGAGATCCTGCCCGCGCTGCCCGCTCACTCGTGGGACGAGGCCGGCACCGTGACTCGTGCGCCCACATGCACCGAAACGGGCATCCGCACCTACACCTGCACGGTCTGCGGCGAGACGCGGACCGAGACCGTGGAAAAACTCGCGGAGCATCGGTACACCGAGCAGTGGCAGGCTGATAAGAACGGACATTGGTACGAATGTTCGGTCTGCCACGCCAAGGTCAACAGCGCCGCCCATACGCCCGGCCCGGCGGCTACGGAGCAGAGTGCGCAGATCTGCACGGTCTGCGGGTATACGCTCCACGCCGCCCTGCCGCATACGCATAAGCTTGCGGCTGAGTGGTCGTTTGATTCGGACGGGCATTGGCACGTCTGCACGGGATGCGGGGAGGCCTTCAAGTCCGCCGCACACGTCTACGACAACGCCTGCGATCCGGATTGCAACGAATGCGGATATATCCGCACGGTCACGCACCGGATGAAGACCGTCTGGTCGTCGGACGGCAGCAGCCACTGGCACGAATGTGAGGTCTGCGGCAAGCGGACCGACACGGCCCCTCACGTATTCGATACGCCCTGTGACCCGGATTGCAGCGAATGCGGGTACAGGCGTGCCGTATCGCACACGCCCGGCACGGCGTGGAGCAGCGATCCGGACGCTCACCGGCATATCTGCTCCAAGTGCGGAGCGCCGCTCGAGTCGGCCCCTCACGTCTACGACAACGCCTGCGATCCGGATTGCAACGTCTGCGGGTACACGCGCACGGTCACGCATACCATGAAGACCGTCTGGTCGTCGGACGGCAGCAGCCATTGGCACGCCTGCTCGGTCTGCGGCCTGAAGGCCGATTCCGCGCCGCACCGCTACGACGACCCCTGCGATCCGGACTGCAACGACTGCGGACATATCCGTCCGGTCGCGCACGCGCCCGGAGAAGCGTGGATCAGCAGCGACGGGCAGCATTGGCACGTCTGCTCCAAGTGCGGTGAGGCGCTGGACCCGGCGGCCCACACGCCCGGTCCCGCCGCCACGGAACAGGCGCCCCAGACCTGCACGGTCTGCGGGTACGTCCTCGCGCCGATGCTGGAGCACACCCACCGCTGGGCAAGCGTCCTGACCTTTGACGGCACGGGGCATTGGTATGCCTGTGCCGGCTGCGGCGAAAAGAAGGATCCCGCGGCACACGTTTTTGACAATGCCTGCGACACGGACTGCAATATCTGCGGGTACGTGCGCACGATCCGGCACACCTACGTCCGCAGCTCTGACGGCAGCGGCCATTGGGACGTCTGCTCGGTCTGCGGCGCGCGGACAGAGCCGGAGGCGCATATCTTCGACAACAGCTGCGACGCGTCCTGCAACGCCTGCGGGTACACGCGCACGATCACGCACAGCATGAGAACGGTCTGGTCGTCGGACGGCAGCAGCCACTGGCACGCCTGCTCGGTCTGCGGGCTGAAGGATGACGTCGCGGCACACGTTTTTGACAACGCCTGCGACACGGACTGCAATATCTGCGGATACGTCCGGGCCATCACGCACGCGTATGCCGTCCGGTCCGACGGCGGGACGCATTGGTCGGTCTGCTCGGTCTGCGGCGAAACGACAGCCCCCGAGGCGCACCTCTTTGACAATGCCTGCGACACGGACTGCAGCGTCTGCGGATTCACGCGGAAGACGACTCACGTCATGTCCGACGCATGGAAGGCCGGCTCGACCGCCCACTGGCACGCCTGCACCGTCTGCGGGCATCAGGAGGACGTGGCGGTCCACGTGTACGACAACAGCTGTGACACGACCTGCAATATCTGCGGATACACCCGCAAGGTCACGCACAAAACCGCGTCGGTATGGACGAAGGACGGTCTTTCGCACTGGCACGTCTGCACGGTCTGCGGATTCGTGACCGATAAGAGCGCCCACGTGTATGACAACGCCTGCGATCCGACCTGCAACGTCTGCGGCTATACGCGCAAGACCGCGCATCAGGTATCCGACGAGTGGACCTTTGACGGCACGTCCCACTGGCACGTCTGCAAGGTCTGCAAGGCGAAGCTGGATACCGCGCCCCACACGCCCGGCAAGCCGGCCACCGCAACGACGGATCAGGTCTGCACGATCTGCGGTCAGGTCCTTGCCAGGGCGCTCGGAGAGTACAAGTCCGACAGCGGCGGACACTGGTCCGTCGGCATCGGCATCCCCGGCAGCGGCGACTTCGCGGTCCACACCTATAACGGTCAGGGCGTCTGCACCGTATGCGGCTATAAAAAGCCGGCTGCGGGTGAGACGGAGACGGAATTCACGCCCCCGTCCGACCTGCCGGAGATCCCCGACTCCAAGGAGCTGTACAACGTCCTGCTGGTCGGCACCGACCTGTCCACCGCCGAGACCGGCATGGGCAACTCCGACTCCATGATGCTGGTCAGCATCAACCTGAAGACGGGCCAGATCGCCGTCATATCCTTCCTGCGCGATCTGTATGTGTCCATTCCCGGCGGCTACTCCGACAACAGGATCAACGCGGCCTACCGCTTCGGAGGCGCGCTGCTGCTCAAGGAGACCATCACGTACAACTTCAACGTGCCGATTGACGCCTGCGTCACCGTGGACTTTGAAGGGTTCAAGGACATCATCGACGCGATGGGCGGCGTGACCGTCAGCCTGACGGCCAAGGAAGCCGAAAAGCTGAACGCGGCGGACAAGGACTGCGACTTCAAGACCGGCCCCAACCTGCTGATGGGCTTTGACGCGCTGCGGTATGCCCGTCTGCGGAGCATCGACAGCGATTTTGAGCGCACCGGACGCCAGCGCAACGTCATCACGGCGTTGTTCAACAAGATCAAAAAGCTGAGTCTGCCCGACATGATCAAGGTCATGGACGCCCTGCTGCCCTACGTTTCCACCGACCTGAACAACAGGGAAATGCTCTCTCTCCTGACCAAGATCGGTCCGAAGCTGTCCAAGATCACGCTCAAAACCTACTCCATCCCCAACCGCTACAATCACGACGAGTACTACAACGCGACCATCAACAAGATGATGGTCCTCGTCCCCTACAAGTCTGTCATCAAGGAACGGCTGTTCAACCAGTACCTGCCGTATTCCCGCTGACAGGCAGCGGTTCATGCAGGGCTCTGCCCTGCAATACAGCCAAAAGCAGGGCCTGCTGCATATCCGTGCAGCAGGCCCTGTCGCCTTTTCATTCAAAACAGTCAATCCTTGACCTCGGGGGCTTGTGCCGTCCCGCTGTCCGGATCCTTGGCGTTCTTCCGGCGCTCGCCGTACCGGCTGCCGTACCCGTATCGGCCGTAGTTGTAGTACCCGTAGCTGTTGTACCGCCCGTAAGCCGAGCCGTCGACGGAAACGCCGTTCAGCACGCAGCCTAAGATCTTGACGTCGGAGGAAGCCAGATTGGCCAGGCTGTTGCGGATGCGGGACAGGCGGATGGTATCCTGCAGGATGACGTACAGCGCAGCGTCCGCCTCTTCCGCGATGACGAGCGTATCGGAGATCAGGCCGCAGGGCGGCGTATCGATCAGGATGTAATCGTACTGATCCCGGAGCGATCGGATAAGCGGGTGCAGGTAGTCGGCATTCATGATGTCCCAATACCGCCGCTTCTGCGTGTTGAAGGTCAGGACAGGCACGTTGAGGTCCGGCACCAGCGTGATGGAATACGCGTCTCCCGTCGTCACGACGTCGAGCAGCTCGTTCTCCACGCCGAATTCCTCGTTGATACTCGGCTTGCGGAGGTCCGCATCTATGATCAGCACCTTCTTGCCGATGTCCGTCAGCGTCAGCGCCAGATTGCCCACGATGGTGGACTTGCCCTCGCCGGGCGCGGTGCTGGTGAGCAGGACGACCTTATCCGTATCCTTCAGACGGTTTGTCAGCGTATTGCGGAACACGCGCACGGCTTCCTTGAAGCGGCTGCTGACGCGCTCGTTGGTGATCAGCACGGAGCGGTCGATCTCGGTTTTGTACTTTTTGAATATGACCGCCGGGATGACGCCCATCGTATCCATGTTGAGGCGGTTGCGGATGTCCTCCTTGGAGCGGATGGTCTTGCGGAGCCACGCGTATGCGAGCACCCAGGCAAGTCCGATGACAAGTCCGACGGCAGCGCCGCCCAGCGCGTTCTTGACGTGATCGGGCTTATTGAAGCAGGACGTCGGCGCGCCCTGCGGCATGGAAATGGGATTCAATCTGATGTTGCCGACGACGTGCTTGGCCGCGTCCGGCATCTGCCGGATGGCGGAGAGCAGCACGTCGTAGACCATCTGCGGGTCGGTCCCCTCCGCTGTCATGGTGAACAGGTTGGAATCCGGGACTGCCTCCACCGATAGCGTGACCGGCAGATATGAGATGCCCATATCCTCGCGGATCTTGTCCTGCAGGATCTGGCTGCTCAGCACGCTCGGGAAGGACTGGGACAGCTTGGTAGTCGTACCGATGACGTAGTAGAAAGTGTACTCATCGAGACCGCCGCTCGAGACCGAGCTCTGCGTACCGACGGTGAAGGTCGCGGACGATTTGTACTTCGGGACGAACTGCTTCCGGTTATACAGCACCGAGATGGCGGCGCCCGCCACGAGCAGGATCAGGATCAGCCATTTGAAGCGCCACAGTGCAGCGGCGGCGAGCGAGTAATCGAGGGTGTCGTTATCTTTGGCCCGCCGTGCCTGTTTGACAGCGGTCTGCTTGCTTTCAGTCTCGCTCAATGGGTTTCACCTCCGCTTCCGTTCCCTCCGGAGAGGTTGATTTGTCCGGCCCGTCACCGCCGTCGGTCTCATCGGACCCGAGGTCCGGGCCTGTCGCGGCATACCGTTCATACCGGTCATAGCCGGCATAATGCGCATAGCGGGAATAACTGCCGTAGCTCTTATAGTGACCGTACTTGTCGTATCCGCCGCCGTACTTCTTATACCCCTTGCCGTATCCGACTCCGGAATAGTAGCCGGTCTCGTCATAGCCCGTATTGCCCATGAGGGACATCTCAGGATAGACGTCGTTCAGGATGCAGCCGCCGAGCGAGCCGCCCACGTTCCGGATGGTCAGCGCGGCGTCGTTGACAGCCGACACCGGGACACCGTCCGTACGGACGACCAGATAGGTCTTGTCGACCATGCCGACGACGTTCGTCACGGCCGCGTCCGCGGACAGCGGCGCCGTGTCGATGATGACGAAGCCGTACTCTTCGCGCAGCCTGTCCAGAAGCAGGCGGGCAGCGTCGCTTTCAAACAGCTGCTCCCTGCCGGCTGCCTTGTTGCTGAACGCGAGCGACAGGTGCGTCTTCTTGTAGGGGACCGGAGCGTAATCCTCAAGGGAAACGCTGCCTCTGAGGTAATCGATCAGCGTCTGACCGTCCGGCGCGGCAACGCCGAACAGCTTCTGCATCGCGGGCTTCATAAGGTCGAAGTCGACGAGCACCACCCGGTGTCCCTTGCCGGCCAGCGCCAGCGCGATGTTGGCGGCGACGGTGGATTTTCCTTCGTTCTCGGCAACGGACGTGACGGCGAAGACCTTTTCGCCGTGCTGCGAGCGTATATGCTCCAACTTGGCGGCCATTTTATAGTAATTTTCCGTGAATTTCAGGCTGACACCGACGTTTTCGTGGATCAGCAGGCCGGTACGGTTCTTTTTGAAGAGGGCCTTGAGGGAGCCCGGCTTCTTCTTTTCGTGCGTCACGATCTCAAACAGCTCGGCGTCCACCTTGCTGCGGAAGGCAGACTCGGTCTTGACGGTATCGCGCAGCAGTGAGAACAGGCATATGACCACCACGGCCGCCAGGGCGCACAGCAGCACGATCTTCTTCTGCGTACCGGAGGAGATCGAGTTGGACGGTGACTTGGCCATCGCCGCCGGCTTGATGGTATAGATGACGGTATCGGTGAAGACCTGATCGGTGATCTCCGGATAGACCGTCAGCACGGCCTGCAGCTCCCGGTACGAGGTCTCCGGGTTGGGAGAGGTGACGCGCAGCACGAAGATGTTGGTGCCGGAGATGACGTTTCCGGACACGGATCCCTTGAAGCCCGACATACCGAGGTATTCGGCTGCGCGCTGCTTCATGGATGGCTGCTGGAACACGTTCGTCAGGATCTCGGCCATGCGGTTCTCCACGCTGAGGCTGGAGAAGGACGTATAGTCCTCGGCCGGCATGGTGACGGCCAGCGTGACCGAGCTGGAGTATTCGGGCTTGTAGATGCTGTGCTGCACGATGTAGGTGCCCATGAAGCCCATCAGCGCCGCCAGAATAACGATCCAGAAATTCCGGAGCAGGTCGCGGAGCAGACTGTAGGGTTCAAATACGATTTTTTTCTGTTCCATGGGTCACTCCTCCACGATAACGGTCAGGACGGTATGCGTGCCGCGGAGCAGATTGTCGGCGGCATAGTAGTGGACGCTGTAAACGCCGGCCTCCCCGGTGTTCAGCTCGGACTCGACCGTCACGGACGACCGGATATCCTCTCTGTTCGCGTCGGTGGCGGATTCGAGATATTTCATCGGGTCGATGCTGTCACCCTTTTTCAGATAAATAAGGTAATCCGTCAGCCTGATGGAGGGCGCGTTCTGGTCCTTCGGCTCCACGTAGAGCGGGATCTGAAGGACGGAGGTGTCGCCTTTTCCGTTGGTGACCTCCAGCCGGATCGAGTACTCACCCGTGACGCCCTCGACGTAATCGTCGGAGGTGATCTTCAGCTCCTTCTTGATGTTCCCCTCCAGCACGTCCTCGACGCCGAAGACGGAATTGATGTTCACGCGCTCATAGAGGGAGTAGCACAGCGAGCGGTTCATGGTGAAGCGGGGCGGCGTATAGTCCGTATAGCGCAGCCGCACGGTCGCCGTTGCGACGTGGTTGTCGGCGTCGCAGACCGCGTAGGTGACGCGGCAGACGGACGGCTCGATGAAGCGGGACACGGACTCCACGATGATGCGCGAGGACAGGTCGCCGTCCTTCTCGTCGTAAGCCGTGACGCCCGCGAGCATATCCGCCTCGGTTGCGGTCACGCTCAGCTCGATCTCCTCGGACGGAACGGTGATGACGGGGCGCGTGTTGTCGGTGGTGGTCTTCTCGATGGCGTAGAAGGTCACGAACAGCGCCACGCATACGATAAACAGGCCGAGGAAAATAAATTTCAGGATTCTGGTCATAAAAACCTCCCGTAACAAGTATCAGGTGGATTCGGAGCCGTCGTCAGAGCGTTTTGTCCGACAGTACGCGGCAGGGGTTGTCCGACAGCAGCCGGCGGGCGTAGCTTTCGGAGAAGCAAGTACTGACGTATTCATACACGCCGTCGAGCGGGGTCGTGCGGACGTAGGGGCTGTGGGCGTCGCTGGCGATGAAGTCCGCGCGCTCCGCCTCCAGCAGGTGGACGGCGCACCGCTGCACCTCCGGTCCGGACGCACCCTCGAGGCTGCCCTTGTTGACCTGAAGCAGGCAGCCCATGCCCTTGAGGCGCCGTCCGTAGACGGTATCCTCGCGGAAGAACTCGTAGCGTTCCGGGTGCGCGATGATGGGGACGAGGCCGAGCGACAGCAGCCGGCCCGTCATGCGTTCCACGAAATCGGGATGCTCGTAGAAGTCGAATTCGGTCAGGATATAGCGCGACCGGTTGAGGGTCAGGAGCTTGCCTGCCTCCAGCAGCGCGGGGACGTCCTCGGTGCAGAAGACCTCCTGCCCCGTATAGACGCGGACGGGGATCCCGGCCTCCCGCACGGCGGCCCTCAGGCTGCGGAACCGCTCCAGAAGGTCGTCCGTCCGGTAATTCGCATAGGCGCCGGGGATGTTGCAGTGCGGGGTCAGCACGATGCCCTCGGTCCCGCTGTCCGCTGCCATGCGGATCATGTCCAGCGATTCGGAGGGAAAGGCGGCGCCGTCGTCAACTCCGGACAGCACGTGGCAATGGATATCGTACATGGTCAGTCAGTCCTTTCCGGATGGGATCGGATCAATGGCCGGGGCGGCCGCGGAAGCAGCGCATACCCCGGACAATACATTATCAGTTTACATTATATCATAAAGAGGCAGTAAAGTCAAGCGGTTTCTGAAAATAGCCTGTGCGGATACGAAAAAATACGCAGAAAGCACCGGACTCCGGCGCGCTCTCGGGCGGGACGCGTGAAATGCGCCCTGCCGATATGCACAATTTTTGCATATTGGCTTTGTGCAACAAGATGGATTATTCCCGAAAATACACGAAAAATTCAGAAATACTTTTCACTTACAGGTTGACAAACCCCCGAGAAGATGATATAATGTGAACGAAGCGAAAGCTTTACTGCTTTCCCGCCGCAGAACGACGGCACGCGTCCGCACAGGATCACGCGCCGCCCGCAGCACGAGACCGAGGGGGAATCGTATGCGGAGAGTCCCGCGGCAAAAACAAAAATTCATAATGGAGGAAATTACTATGAAGAAGATTCTTGCAATTGCCCTGAGCGTTGTCATGATGCTCTCCCTCTGCACGGTTCTTGTTTCCGCAGGCCCCGGTAACGGCACCTTCGTTACCAGCGAGGACGACTTTGCCCCCGTCGGTGACGTCAACGTCACCTGGGATCCCGACGCTGCTTCCAAGATCACCTTCGACGGTGATATGAGCGAGTGGAAGGACTACAACATGATCGAAGTTGCGCCCATGAACATGGTTTCCTGGGTCGGCGGCTCCGAGGACAACCCCGATGCCGGTATGCCCGCGAACTGGTCCATCAAGGCCTACTTCGTGGCTGACCCCAACGGTCTGTACGTCGGCTTCTACATCACCGACGACAAGGCTTCCACCGCTTCCAGCGTTGACAGCTACACCGCCGGCGACGCTTTCCAGATCGCTATTGACTTCGGTTACCTGCTCGGCCACCAGATCGAGGAAGACCCCGATATGATGACCAACAACAAGGATATCTTCTACTCCTTCCCGCTCTTCAAGGAGGGCGAAAGCTTCCAGATCAAGCGTCAGGAGTCCGATAACGACGGTAACCTGTACAAGGACAACGAGGACGAGGAGTTCGCAGGCGTGGACGGTGCTACCGCCAAGACCGAAGATGGCTGGTGCGCAGAGTTCTTCCTGTCCTGGAACCGTCTGTACTTCGATGCAGACTATAAGACCTTCAAGGAAGGTGAGCTTTCCGTTCCCGTCGGCCCCGATAAGCCCCTCGAGATCGGCTGCTCTCTGTACTACCTGAGCGCAGATTCCGATGACGGCGGCGTGGCATGGGCTGCCGGTACCACCAAGGGTCTGCTGGGCGAGAACGGTAAGCCTGACGTTACCTGGACCGCTGTCGATGACGGTGTGCGCCTGATCCTGAAGTATGTTGACGGTATGTCCTTCAACAACGCGCCCGGTATCGTTATCGTCGAAGCCGGTGATACCGGTGAGTTCGTCACCAACGAGGTCGCTACCGCCGCTCCCACCGAGCCCAAGACCGCTGCTCCCACCGAGCCCGCTACCGAGCCCGCTGCTACCGAGCCCGCTACCTCCGCTGACGGCACCACGGCTGATACCACTGCCGACGACGACAAGGGCTGCTCTTCCGTGATCGGCGGCTCCATCGCCCTGATCCTGACCGCTATGGCTGCTGCCGTGGCTCTCAAGAAGCACTAATCCATAATTGACTTCCCCGGCGTCCCGGACCCCCCTTCCGGGCCGCCCCAAAAAAATTCTTTTTCTCCCGCCCGTCAGGGCGGGAGTTTTTTATGGAGGCGTTGTTTTGCAGGGCTCTGCCCCGCACCCGGGGAACGCCGGGGCTCTGCCCCGGACCCGGGGATGCGATGCAGGGCTCTGCCCTGCACCCGGGGAACGCCGGGGCTCTGCCCCGGACCCCGCTTAAGCCCTTCTTGAAAGAAGGGCTTAAGAATCCCAAGAACTTTTATACAAGGTCAAAGATTGACCGAGGTTAGTTTACGCTGAACGGGATAGGCGGGTGCCGTCATGGGCGACGACGTTCGCGGAAACGCCCACGCGGGGGCCCCTGACCCCGCTCGGGATCGGGCAGATGGCATCTGCCCGATCCG
>JAKSPU010000063.1 GCA_024404505.1 Clostridia bacterium | reverse complement strand
GGGGGCCCCTTACCCCGCTCGGGATCGGGCAGATGGCATCTGCCCGATCCGTGCAGATTTGGGGGAACGTCTCGCGCGTTCCGCGCTCGAGATCGTCATTCCCCCGCGTCTCCGCAGGATGAGGGTGCAGGGAGAACGGAGCGGCGCAGCCGCTCCGTTCTCCCCCGGATAAAACGCAAGGCAAACACCAATTTATGAAGAATAAAAAAATACCTCATCTTCTTCCCGAATTTCTCCGCAACCCATTGCAATTTCCGGATCGATATGGTATAATAAACACACGGTTTTTACCGAAAAATGAAAAATAACGGAGAATTTGGTATGGAAGAAACTGGCGTGGTAGGGTCCGAGGTATTGAAAACGGGTATTGATTGGGGCGCACTGTGGTCCAAGGTCACCGAATGGGCCATGAATTCGGGCATCAAGGTCCTGATCTCGATCATCATCCTGATCGTATCCTTCAAGGTGATCAACTTCCTTGCGAAGAAGATCGAGAAAGGCATGGATAAGAAGGAAAAAGAAGGCGCCAACGGCCGCACCGACAAGACGTTGGCCAAGACGTTGATCTACGTGCTCCGCATCGCGCTCAAGGTGCTGGTCGTGGTCTGCCTCGTCGGCTACCTCGGTATCGATACCAGCTCGATCACCGCGTTGATCGCTTCCCTCGGCGTCTGCTTCGGTCTCGCCGTCAACGGCGCTCTGGGCAACATCGCCGGCTGCGTGCTGCTGCTGATCACCCGCCCCTTCCGCGTGGACGATTTTATCGAGGTGGACGGCTACACCGGTACGGTGGAGGATATCCACCTGTGCCACACCCGCATCTGCACGCTGGACAACAAGGTCGTCTACGTCCCGAACAGCATCGCTTCCGGCGCGAGCGTGGTCAACTACTCCCTGAAGGACGTCCGCCGCATCGACCTCGAGTTCGAGATCTCCGAGGAGGAGGACTTCGAGGACGCCAAGCGCATCCTGCACGAGATCATCGACGCGCATGAGAAGGTGCTCCACGACAAGGAAAACATCATCCGCCTGACGGATTCCACCGACGACGGCGTGGTCATCTGCTGCCGTGCGTGGGTCAACACCCCCGACTACTGGGAGGTCAGCTGGGACATCCGCGAGGCCGCCAAGAAGGGCTTCGACGCCGCCGAGATCGAGTACCCGTACGCCCAGATGGACGTCCGCGTCATCGACAAGCGGGAAAGAGAAGCAAGATGATCCGATCGCGGGAGGCGTCATATGCCTCCCGCTGTTTTGAGAATGTAAGGACAATAAGATGAAAAAGAAAAACGCATTGAAACGTATCGCGGCGGGACTGCTGACCGCGGTCCTGATGCTCGCCATGCTGTCCTGCGGCGGCACCGGAGACGCGGAAACGACTGCCGACACGACAGCCGGAACGGAAGCCGATCCCGCGACCGATCCCGCGACCGCACCTGAAACCGTTGAGGAGGAAACGACCGTGGAGGAAGAGACCATGACCCCCGAACCGGAGCCCGCAGACGGCCTGTTTGACAGCGTCGTGTGCCTGAAGGGCTTCCTGAAGAGTCAGAACGAGTCGTACATGACCACCGAGCAGTGCGACCTTATCTGGAACGAGGACGGCACGCTGACCATGAAGGGCACGTGGAAGGAAGGGAAGGAGTTCTCTCCCGCGCTGACCGTATCCTACGCCAAGATGGTCAAGAGCTGCTGCTCCGACTATACGGACACGGACAGCCTGCCGAACGCGGCGGGCCTTGCGGGTGACCCGTATCGGGCGCTCGTATTCACGGTCAGGTCCGATAAGTCCATTGCCGGAGACACCAACCTGTACATCACGTCGGGCAAGCGGAACGCCGGCGAGGGCATCGCGCTCCCGCTGGTCGATTCCGTCGGCAGCGGTGACAGGGAGTACCTCGTGTACGACATTTCCGGACAGGATTTTACACGCGATTATATCAACAAGATCAAGTTCACATGGGCATGGGGCATCGGAAGCGCGGATAACCTCGGCGCGTCCGTGACCGTGGAGTCCATCGAGTTCTTCCATACCTTTGACGAGGTATGGGCCGCCAAGGGGACAGCTCCGCAGCAGCCGGCCGACCTCAGCGGCGAAAAGCTCGGCATGAGCGCCGATATGCTCGACGATCTCGTGCAGGACGTCTTCTCCGGCGGACTCGTCCGCAACGAGACGGTCATGTTCATCGATCCCGGCGACGAGAAGGCGCTGCTCTATAAAATCGACGAGGTGCTGTCGGTCACGAATTACGACAACACGAAGACCTACGTCGAGGGGAAGGACTACGCCGTCCGTGACGGCAAACTGGTCGCCCTTGAGGGCGGCAGATTGCCGCTCATCACCGCCGCGAGGTACTACAACGTCGGCTCCGATTCCATCCTCATGACCGAGTATCAGGGCAAGTCCGTCTACACGCATTGGGGCGAGGGCCGCGCCATGACCGATTGGCAGGTCAACGTCACCTATACCCATTCCGACACGTGGGACGGCTTCCGCACGCCCTGCCGGCAGAGCGTCTACACGCAGTTCCTCGATAAGCTGAAAAACGGCGAGGACGTCACGATCATCTTCTACGGCGACAGCTGCACCTACGGCGCCGCGTCGTCTTTCGCGTACGGCTACGCACCGCATCAGAAATCCTACGCTATGCTGTTCACCGAAACGCTGGCCAAGCTGTACGACGGCTCCGTCCATTATATCACGCTTAGCAAGCCGGATACCTGCTACGTGCCGCGTGAGGACGTCGTTTACGGCAGCGGCAGCCGCATCACGTTCATCAATCCCTCCGTCGGCGGATGGACGTCGGCGGACGGCGTCACCAACTTCAGTTCTTACCTTGCCCCGTACATCCGGCAGTACGGCTGCGATCTGTTCGTCCTCGACCTCGGCGGCAACGACGGGTCGGCTCCTGCGGAGAACACCCGCCGGAACGACGAAAAGATCATGGACAGCGTGCTTGAGCTTGCGCCCGATACCTCGGCTATTATCATGACGACACTCCTCAACAACGTCGAAGCCACGAACGGCTGGGCCGGCGGTGAATATATGCAGGAGCCGCTGCTGGTCAAGTGCGCCGAGCAGTACCGCCGCCGCGGTGTGCCCTGCGCCTGCTGTCAGTTCAACGGCACGCACCGCGCCTTGCTGCAAAAGATCAATTACCGGGACGTCAGCGGTAACAACGTCAACCACCCGAACGACTTCCTCTGCCGTGTCTACGCCGGCACGCTGATCCAGACCGTTCTCGGGTACGAGAATTTTGATTGATAGGGAGGCTGTCGGGGAGCCGATGTCGGCTCGACCATAGTTCGATCTGATCGTTATCCCCACCCCCCTAACCCCCCGCCCCACGGGCGGGGGGAAATCTTTATTATGTAAGCAAGGGGAAGGGGCTGCTGCGGCAGCCCCTTCCCCTTGCATCCTCATCCTGCGGGACGCGGCAGACGCGGCACGCTTCTCCGCGCCCGCAGGCGTGGAATCCCGAGGATGAGGAGACCGAACACAAAAGAGGAGATTACTATGAAAAACACATTATACGAATTTTTTAAAAATTGAAACATCTGCCCCTTCCCCGTGAAGGTACGGAGGAGGGGCAGGTGTTTGATTGAGGGGTGTTTGATAATGGATTATTTGCTTCATAATCGGATCGAAGTCATGGACGGGAATCTTTTCATCCGCCGGACTCATTCCCGCAGTTCCACCGTCACCGCCGCGAAATCATATCCTGTAAGCGACGGAACCGACAACACGTTTTCATCGACGGACGCCCCGCAACGCAGCGTTCCGGTGACGCGGACGGGTGCATGGAAGACCAGACGGATGTCCCGCACGTCGGTCGGGCACATATTGCACAGCAGGACGGACACTGTGCGCGGGTCGTCCGTGCGGCGGGTCGGCAGGATGTAGATGCCGTGGCTGCCGGAGAGACGGACGACGGGCTGCTCGCCGGCGAAGGCTTGGATCAGCGCGGCAAGGCTGTCCTGCACGGCTTCGGACCAGTCTGCGGTGCCGTCCGGCGTGCGGGCGTAGGAGAGCGCCGCGCCGTCCACCGGCAGGACGGCGAACCGCTGCCCGGCGGCGTTGACGTATGGGGCCGTAGGGAAGTCTCCGTCGGCGGGCAGGGGGCCGACGTCGATGCCCCGATCCGCCAGCAGGTGCGCGGCGGGACGGTCGAGCAGGACGCCGCGCTTCATCTGTGCCTCCGTCAGACCGAGCGCGTCCATACCGAAGGCGATTCCCGGCATAGGTTCCATACCCGGCATGGATACTGTGCCCGGCAAATTGTCGGTCGGAGTGTCATACGAGGTCGGGATGCCGGCGAGAGACAGGTAAATACCCGCCATCGGGTGGGAGAACATCGCCATTAACGGGAAATTGCCGCAGTACGGCGTCGGCAGGACCGCGTCCCGGATGACGTGCATCGGGTGCAGGACGTGCACACCGACGGGGGAAGTGCCCTCGAACATTTCTTCCAGCGCGTCGTAGTCGGCGGCGTTGGCGATATGCGCTTCGAGATAGGCGGTGTCGCCGCGGTCAGGCCCGTAGCAAAGCATATACTTATGGCGGTCGATGCTGCCGTTCGCGCACAGCACCGCGTCGTACAGCTCGCATAGCGCCGCCGGGACTATGGTGTGGTCGCGGGGGGCGGGATCGTTTTCATCGATCAGCGTCATGTCACCCGTGCGGATGTGCTCGCGCAGCCAGCCGACCTGCATCCGGCAGAACTCCATCACACCGCCGAGGTCCTGACCGGGGTAGCGCGGCGCATACGGCGGCCAGTACGCCGCGCCGCTGATGCGCAGGAACGGCTTCCCCTTCCCGGCCAGTACGCGCAAAAGGTCGTCCAGCTCCGCGCCCTCGAGGTCGTAGTGCGTGTAGCTGGCGCACAGACCCATCGGCACGTCCGGGTCAACCTCGTCCGCCGCCTCGCGCAGGGCACGGCAGAAGTCGGTCATGGATTCACCCATGACGTCCATGAACGCCGTGCGAAGCGGGTTCGGGCCGCCGGTGAAGGAGTCGCGTATCGCGTCGGGCGTGTACTTTTGCCCGGTCTTCTTTTCCAGCAGGCGCAGATGCCCGGGACAGACGCACGCGAAGCCGGGGCGGACGGACTGCACGAGGTCGTCGTCCCACAGGATCATATTCGCACCCGCCCGGATGAGGCTGCGGGTCACCTCACGACAGTGGTCCGTAAAGGCGGGGTCCGTCGTGCAGACCGCCGTGCAGGTCCCGCCGCCGAACTCGGTCAGACGGTACGAATGCCCGAAGCGCTTGTCGAACAAAGGGGAACGCGGTATGCCGTAGCCCAGCGAATTGGTCCAGAACGCGACGCGGAAGCCCTCCTTTTTGAAGAAGGATATCTCCTGCGCGATATGCGCAAACATTTCGTCCTTATCCCGTTCCTCCTCGAACAGCTCGGTGCCGGACAGCAGCACCACCGTCACGCCTGCGGCGCGCAGGTCGGAGAGGTAGGTCATGCGGTTTTTGTCGTTGATGTGCCGGATCTCGATCTGGGTGTATAAATCCTTTTTTGACATGGCGGTTCCTCCTTATTGCTGTATGATTGTCTGCTTTTGGATCACGAGCTTATTGTAGACGACGGCCGTCACGGTGAGGATCAACGAAATTACCGACAGCACCTGCTGCCCGTGGCAGGGGATGCCGAACAGGCTGTTCCCGTTTGCCTGAATAAACGACAGCAGCCGGCCCGCCAGCAAGGACGCCGAAAAGCCCAGAAGACCCGAGACGCTGTTCTTGATGGCTTCCGCTTCCGAAAACCAGCGGATATCCACGAACTGATAGGACAGCCGGATCATATTCTCCGAGATGCCGGCGCCGCTGACGGACAGCAGGACCGCGTAGGGGATCAGCAGCCAGCGGGCCCCGGGAGAGGCAAACGCGTTGCAGAGGAACGCGGCGCCCGCGAGGATCAGTCCGAGGTGAAGCCCCTTGGCGTACGAATGCTTGTCCGAAAACCGCCCCAAGGGACGCTCCGCCGCAAAGCAGGCGAGGAAGGCGCAGGCGTTGATGATCTGCACGGCGGAAAAGGAAAACAGCAGATTCTTATACGTGCCCATGAAGCCCGTGGTTGTGCAGGCGGCCATGCTCCACAGGGAGGCCAGAACCACCGTGCTGCGGTATTCCTTCCTGCCGAACGTCTGTTTCAGGACCACCGAAAGCGGCGTGGGGGACGCGGGTTCCTCCCGCTCGTCCCTGCCGCCCTTCATCAGAAGGAGACATATCAGATCGCATACCGTAAAGACCAGGATCGCTGCGGCCGCGGTCATGAACCACGTCTCCTCTTTTCCGGCGTCGCTGAACCGTTTGAGGCAGTACCCGCCCATAAGCGTCACGAGGATGCCGGAGAGCAGGGAGACCATTTCCTTGGTCGAAGAAAACAGTGCCCTTCTGCCGGGCTCCACAAAGCTGTTGCCCCACCGGTAGACGACGGTCGTCACAATATAATTGCCGCAGTACGCCGCCGGGATGCAGACCACGGCGACGATGTTCCGGAGCGTGCCGGGCGTCATGAAAAGCGGGATGAGGTACAGCGACATAAAGAACAGGTCCCCGGCCACGTGACATACGACGGCGAACCGCCGGACGTGACGGACCCGGCGCAGGATCGCGACGGTCAGCATCTGGAACAGGAATGAAAGGGAGATCAGCGAGGAGATTACGCCGACAGCCGCTTCCGAGAACCCGAGCGAGGATAGAAGCAGCGCCAGAAAGGAATCCGACACCAAAAGGCGGATGAAATACTCAAAAGCACATTCCAGGATATACGCCCTTCGGGCAGTCCGGTATCCCTTGGATTCATAGCGATCGCTTGTTGACATGGCTGTATACGTACCTCCGGCCTGATGCCGCTTTTATGAATCGTACACTATTTTACACCAAACCTGTCCGTATGGCAATGCTTTATGTTAGGGAAAAGGTTCTCTATATTACGGTCGTGCTGACTCGCCCCGCGCTTCCGAGGTCCGCCGCATCCGGGGAACTGCGTTTATCGTAATATTGAGAACTGTTTTATGCAAAATGAGAATTGCCAAACGGCAGCCGAGTGTGCTATAATAGGCTTACAAGGATAAACGGCCGTCCCCTCCCGGCGGGAGCGGGCAGCCGCGGCGCAAGAAAGGAGACAACCATGAAAAAGCTATGCACGGGTTTGGCAATCTTACTGACAGCGGTCATGCTGCTCGGAGGCATCACCGCCGGGGCGGTTGGAATTGACGATGACTATATCGGCATCCGCTTTGAGAACGCGCAGAGCGTGACCGCTGCGGGCAGCAGCGCGGACCTGTCCTTCACAGACGGATACCTCCGCACCACGACGACCGACGTCGACCCGTTCCTCGTGTTCAACGTAAGCGTCGATACCGGGGACTACCCCTATATGCTCATCCGGTACCGCATGAGCGGCGAGCGCACCTCGAACCATATCTATCTGGCAGACACAAAGGTCAATCCGAGCTTTTCCGGCATGACCGGCACCTACATGACGCCCTCGTGGACGTATGACGGCGAATGGCACAATGCCGTCATCAGCATCCCGGAGGCGTTCCCCGCGATGGCACAGGTCACGCTCACTTCGATCCGTCTGCCCGGCGTGAAGGACGTCGGCGGCACGCTGGACGTGGAATACGTCGTGTTCTTCAAGACCCAGGCAGCCGCCGAAGCGTTCGACGGCTTCCCCGCGGAGGCTCCGACCGAGCCGCCGACCGAGCCGGAGACCGACGGGCCGTACACCCCGCCCGACCCGGCGGCCCTCCCGAACGTCCGCTTCCTGACGCCCGGCATCCCGGTGAACACAGCCCTCGGCGCCGCGTGCATGGTCACGGACGATTACTTCATGCGCGTGACGACGACGGACGCCGACCCGTGGGTCGAGATCCTCATCAGCGTCGGCACGAAAATGTATCCGTACATGGTGATCGAATACCGCATCAGCGGACCCTGCACCGCGAATCACCTGTATCTGCGCGACGCGTCGGTCAACCCGAACTACTCCGCCATGTCCGGCACCTACGGCAGTCCCGGTTTTATCACGGACGGACAATGGCATTTCGCCGTCCACGACATCAAAACGAACTACACCCCCTTGAACGACACCACGCTCGTCGGTATCCGCATCCCCGCCGCGAAGGACGTCGGCGGCACGCTGGATATCAAGTCCGTCGCGTTCTTCAAGACGGAGGAGGAGGCGTGCGCGTTCCGCGGCTTCGCCGATCCCCAGCCTGAAACCGAGCCCCCGACAAGTCCGGCGACGGAGCCCGTGACCGAGCCTCCCACCGAGCCGGTCACGCAGCCCGCCGTGACGGAGCCCGTCACCGAAGAGGTGACAGCCGCACCGGAAACCACGGATGAGACCGATGCCGCACCCGGGGAGAAGACCGGGCGCCGCGTATGGCTGATCATCGTGCTTGCCGTCCTCGGCGCGGCTGCCGCCGTGACGGCGGTCATGCTGCTCCTCAGGAAAAACAAGGGACGCACTGAAATTATTCTGCTGATCATTGCGGGAGGTATTCTGCTTATGAGCATCGCGGGCATCATCGCGCACGCTGTCGCCGGACAGCGGAACAGGCGGGAGACCGCGTCCGATACCGTGCAGGTCACCGAAACGACGCCGGAAACCTCCGCCGACACCTCCGCCGACGTTCCGCAGATCGACCGGTACACGGGCCCGTACTCCGGGGTCAACGGCGCGCTGGCGGGCATCGACGACCTCGGACGCGTCCTGCCCGAGAACGTTGCTGCGCGGGAAAACAAGTCGGTCGGCGTGTTCTACTTCATCCACCGCGGCGCGGGCAACCCCTTCGCGCCCGCCTACTGCGTGTCCGACGTAATTGCGAACGACCCCGAGGCGTACCTGTCCCTTGACCGCTGGACGGCGGCGGGCGGCGGCTGGAACGTGGATATGTGGTGGGGCACGCCGCTGTTCGGTTACTACGCCGTGCAGGACGAGTGGGTGCTTTCGCGCCACGCCATGATGCTCGCGGACGCGGGTGTCGACTACATCATCTTCGACACCACGAACGCCGTGTACTACCCGGAAACGGTAGAAGTGCTGCTTAAAGTATTCGATAAGTACGACAAGCAGGGCGTGAAGGTGCCGCGCGTCGCGTTCTATACCAACACGGAGTCCGCCCTGACGGCCACCCGCATCTATGAGTACATCTACAAGAAGTACGACGATCAGTACGGACACCTGTGGTTCAGATGGGAGGGCAAGCCGCTGATCATCGCCGAAAGCGAGGGACTCTCCAAGGAGATCCGGCAGTTCTTCACCATCAAAAAGCCGATCTGGCCGACCGACGCAAACTATAACCGCAATGGCTGGCCGTGGATGGAGTTCGGCAGGCTGTACACCAAAAACGCCGTGTACGGTAAGGCCGGTGAGCGGATCGTGAACGTGTCCGCCGCGCAGCACTGCGACACGATCATGTTCTCCGAGACCGCCTTCTACGGCGGCAACGACCACACCCGCAGCTGGCATGACGGCGCCAACGACACGTCGCCGGACGCACCGCTGTACGGCTACAACTTCGCCGAGCAGTGGGAGTGGGCGCTGGAGGTCGACCCGGAGACCGTGTTCGTGACCGCGTTCAACGAGTGGACGGCGGGCTGCCTCAAATTCCGCGACGACTACGGCCCCATCCAGATGTGCGACTGCTGCGACATGAACTGCAGCCGCGACATCGAGCCGATGCAGGGCGGCTTCGGCGATAACTACTTCATGCAGCTGGCAGAATACATCCGGAGGTTCAAGGGTTGCGAGCCCCGCGTGAACGTCAGCCCGGACACGATCGTCGACATCGACGCCAGCTTCCGGCAGTTCGACGCGGCGACCGCCGTGTACACCGATCCGGTCGGCGACACCGAGGACAGGAACCACGCCGGATACGGCACGGTCTACACAGACGACAGCGGACGCAACGACATCGCGGAGATACGCGTCATGAAGGATGCCAAAAACTATTACGTCTACATCAAAACCGCGGAAACATTGACCGCCCCCTCGGAGACCGGCTGGATGACGCTGTTCATCGACAGCGGCGCGTCCGGCGGCTTCGGCGGCGCGTGGGACGTCGCCGTCAACAGGACTGCTCCGAAGAACGGAACGACCGCCGTCGAGAAGTGGCAGGACGGCAAATGGCAGACGGTCGGCGAGGCGAAGATACGGTACGAGGGGAACGAGCTGATGCTCGCCGTCCCGCGCGCCCTGATCGACCGCGCAGACGCGGAGGGCCTGTGTGACATCCGTTTCAAGGCGGCCGACAACTACGACACCGCCGACGTCATGTCCTTCTACACGAAGGGCGACTGCGCGCCCTACGGACGCTTCAGCTTCATTTTCAGCGACGCGCCCGTCGCCTGAACATGCCGCGCGGACAACGGACGCGGTGAAAGGAGGTGTGTTCCGCTATGGAAGATGAGTATAAATGCTTCACCTTTTCGCAGTGGGCGCGAGAGGGGGAGCGGATCGCCCTCATCGGCAATAATATTTTCAATCTGTCCCGCCTCCTGGGCGCTGACGGCTCCCGTGCGGGCGGGCAGTACTGCGGGCAGGGCGACCTCTACTGGTTCGACAGCGAGAGTGAACTGAACGAGGAGCTGAACACCATGATGCACACGCATGAGGATTTCACCGAGATCGTGTTCATCCGCAAGGGGGCGGGCAAGACCCGCATCGGACACGCGGAGTACCTCATCAACAAGGGCGACGCCATCGTAATCCCGCCCCACACGCCGCACGCCTGTATGCCGCTCCCACAGCTGTATATCACCAACGTGCTGATCGACTACCGTGTTGTTGACGGCGTCGCTGACGCGGGCGGGCTGTTCCTCGGTCCCGACCCGGAGCGGCGGTTCCTCCGTGAGCCGGGCATTATCCGCCTCAAGGGGCAGGCACTGCTTTCCGTCGACGCCATGTTCGATAAGATGGAGGCAGAGTACAACGGCCGCGCCGCCCTGTACCGGGAATCCGTCACGGGGCTGTGCAGTGCGTTCCTCGTCGAGTTGTGGCGTGCCTATACAGAACAGAACAGTTCGGATGTGAACGCCCGCCTCAATTCCGTCCTGACCTACATCCGCGAGCACCTGAGGACGGTCACGCTGGAGGATGCCGCCGCGCACGCCTCGTACAGCCGGACCTATTTCAGCCACCTCTTTTATGAGTATACGGGCGAGCATTTCACGGACTACGTCAACAGGCTCCGGATCAACGAGGCAGTCCGGCTGCTGATCAATACGGACGCCGCCATAGAGGACATCGGACCGATGCTGGGATATGCCAGCAAGCCGTTCTTCTACCGGATGTTCAGACAGTTCACGGGCCTTACCCCCGGCGAGATGCGGAAAAGGGCAGGCACAAAATCCGAAAAAGGATCATAACGAAAAGGATCGTAACGAAAAGGAGACAACCATCATGCGTACAGCGGAAAACAGGATATTTGAAAGTAATCGGTATGAGCTGGACTTTGTCAGCGGGAACAACGCTCACTTCACGGGCGTGTTCGACTCTGCCGTCCGGTACATCCTGGAGAATCAGCTCCTTGACAGGGAGCTGTGGGCGCGGTTCGTGAGACAGTACACCTACGCCGCGGACCGCGACGGCGGTTGGAAGTGTGAATACTGGGGCAAGATGATGCGCGGCGCGTGCTTTATCTGTAACTACACCAAGGACGCGGGACTGTATGCCGTCCTCGAAGAAACGGTGCGCGATATGCTGACGACGCAGGACGCGCTCGGACGCTTCTCCACCTATCCCGCGGACGTCGAGTTCCGCAGCTGGGATATGTGGGGGCGTAAGTACATCCTGCTCGGCTTCCTGTACTTTTATGAGATATGTGACGACGAAGCGCTCCGTGCGCAGATCCTCGCCGCCCTGTGCCGCCACGCGGACTATATCTGCGCCCGCGTCGGGCGGGGCGAGGGAAAGGTCATGGTCTGCGAGACCTCGGGCGCGTGGCTCGGCGTCAACTCCATGTCGATTCTGGAGCCGTTCGTCAAGCTGTACCGCGTCACCCGCGAGCAGCGGTACCTCGACTTCGCCGCCGAGATCGTCCGCGAGGGGTACGAGGAGATTCCCTGCATCTTCCGCCTTGCCGAGGAGGATAAGTTGAATCCTTTCGAGTACCCCGAGAACAAGGCGTACGAGACCATGTCCTGCTTCGACGGCCTTGCCGAATACTATACGCTGACGGGTGACGAACGATACCTCAAGGCGGTCACCAATTTCGGACGCCGGGTGCTGGAGACCGACGTCACGATCATCGGCAGCTGCGGCTGCACGCACGAGTTGTTCGACCATTCCGCCGCCCATCAGACCGACGACGCGCGTCAGGGCATCATGCAGGAGACCTGTGTGACCGTCACGCTCATCAAGCTGTGCGGTCAGCTCCTGCGGCTGACCGGCGATATGAGGTACATGGAGTGCATCGAGACCGCGTTCTTCAACGCTTACCTCGGCGCGCTCAACACGCATCACTGCCCCTACACCGTACCTGCCAACGCGGCACATCCTGCCATCACGATGGTCATGCCCTTCGACAGCTACGCGCCGCTGCGCGCCGGGATGCGGGGACAGGTGACGGGCGGCTGCAACGTCATGGCGGACGGCACCTTCTACGGCTGCTGCGCCTGCATCGCCTCCGCCGGCGCGGGGTACCTCCCGAAGATCGCCGTACTGACCTTCAAGGACGGCATCCTTCTGACGACATACCTGCCCGGAACCATCTCCGCGCCGACGCCCGGCGGTCAGACCGTCACCCTCACCTGCGCGGGCAATTACCCGTATGAGGCGCATACTTCCATCGGGCTGGATATGGAGTATCCCGAGACCTTCACCCTCGCCCTGCGCCTGCCCGCGTGGAGCCGGGAGACGACCGTCCGCGTCAACGGTGAGCCATGCGCTGTCGAAGGCGGCTGCCTGCGCGTCACGCGTCTGTGGAGACCCTGCGATACTGTCACGCTGGACTTTGACCTGAAGGTGTACCCGATCCTGCCGGAGAAGACCTTCGGCACGCCGTATACCGCGTTCCGGTACGGCGTCAGCGTGCTGGCCGCCGACGAGCGGCTGGGTACCGATTTCACGACGCCCGTCGTGCCCGTCCTGAACGCAGACGGCAGCGCCGCCGCATCTCCCGCCGCCTTTGACGCCGTGCCCGACGCCGTGCTCGGCTTCACCGTACAGACCACGTCCGACACCCTGCCGCTCATCGACTACGCCTCCGCCGGAAAGGACTACGGCAAACGAATGGCAGCGTGGCTGGTGACGAGCCGCGGGGAGGACCGGTGATGCTGAGGCCATCCGGACAAACGCCCGATATCAATACAAGATGCGGAATTTCATTTCCTGCTGCAACGCGGCAGGCGGAGTTGTCACCGTTGATATCGCGCTGAACCGCGACGGGTCTTTCGATCCCGCACAGGCTGAAACGCTTGCGGGCATCGGTATATGAACGGGGAGTGAAAACGAACGTATATTGAACAGTATTTCCTGACATTGGTTTTTTCATCAAACTCCCCATTAAGCGAGGGGGGGTTAGAATCAGTTTCCTCAAGCGCCCCTTTGCAAGCAGTGTCGTGTGCGCACCCCGCGGCATCGCCGCTCCCTTCTCCCTGCGTATAAATAAACTGTTCTCCCCGCCCGCCGGGCGGGGGGTCAGGGGATGAGGGTTGAATCCTTTACGGGGAAAGAAAACGGTAAAACAAGCCGAAAACGCGAAGAACCCGAATCATGCTTGCCTTTCTTTTAAGGGCGGCTCTAAAAATTCATCGCACGGTGAATATTTAGAGACGCCCTTAAACAATAAGGTCCAAAGTTTATTTTGAATTCATATTCCCCCTATATAATGGATAATGAGTAAAAATATGCCAAAAGAGAGGTGCTTTTCGTATGAACAAACGGCTTTTGCCCCTCGTTCTCTGCGCAACCCTGCTGGTCTGTATGCTCTCCGGCTGCGGCGGCGCGCCGGTCTCCTATGAGGACCACCTTGACGACTATGTCAAAACGTTACCCTACAAGGATGGCTTCACCGTCCTCCAGCTCACGGACATCCATTGGAGCAGTGCCTCGCAGATCGGTAATGACGAATTCGGCTGTGAGAAGTACATCCGCAAGGTGGTGGCCGAGGCACAGGCACACGCCGGTCATATCGACCTGATCGAGATCACTGGCGACACGTTCATGCTCACGGACAAGCGGGCAGTCGAAAAGTTCATCGACATGATGACGGACATCGGCATCCCGTACGCCATGGTCTGGGGCAATCACGACCGCGAATCCACGTACAACCCCAACTGGATCTCGAAGCAGTTCGCCGAAGCGCCGAACAGCCTCTACACCGAGATCGATCAGGACGACGTGCATGAGCGCGGCAACTACGTCATCAACCTTGTGAATCCCGACGGCAGCGTCGCATGGCAGGTCGCCAACCTCGACAGCGGTGCCAACTACCGTGAGGGCGCCGCTGACCTCGGTCTGAATTACGACTACATCCGCGAGGATCAGCTCGCATGGCTGGCCGCCGAGCATAAGGCTGCCGGCGAGACCGTGCCCGTCATCTGCTACTACCACATCGCACAGGCGGAGGGTCCCGCGGCCTTCAAGGCGATCGAGGACGGGGCTGACGGTTACAACCCCAAGTTCTTCAAGCTGGAGGGCTTCGGCGAGTCCGACTACGCCGGCTTCACCGAGGACGCGTTCCTTGCCGCCAACGTAAAGGCCGCCTTCTACGGTCACGCCCACGCCAACGACTGGACCTACACCGCCCCGAACGGCATCGTGTACGGCTTCGGCGTCAAGACCGGGTACGAGCTGTACTACGGCACGGCGACTCCCGACTATGAGGGCGCCGGTTTTGAGGTCACCGATACCTTCGAGGTCGTCGGCGCCTCGCTGGTCACGCTGAACGACGCGTCCGGCGCGTTCACCCTTGAACATCTGTATCTCAACGAAAGGGACGGAGGAGACTTCGTTTTGTGGGTGACATACTGATGAAATACCTGTTTGACAAGCAAAGCTACACCGTGTCCGGTCTTTCGCCGGAGGCAAGACGCGAGAGAATCTTCTACACCGTCCTGCAGCTCGGTCTGTTCCTGCTTGCGGCCTTCTCCCTTTGGGAGTTCCTGTACGAGCTGTGCAACATCGTCGGCAGCATCGTCGAGGCCTGCCCGCCGCGCGCCCTCGTGCAGCTGATCCGCATGGTACCCATGATCCTGACCGCGTTCACCTATGTGTACCTGAACGTCTGGTGCTTCCGCGCCTATCGCGCCGTGTCCCCGGAAAGCCGGGCCAAGACGTGGAAGGGAAACGGCATCGCCACGATCGTGCTGGGTGCCGTCATCGCGCTGTACGTCGTGATCGGCGTGATCACGGGCGAGTACGACCGCTTCGTCGAGGGCTTCCTGTCCCCGCTCTTCCCGCTCGATCTCTGCATCGGCGGTGTGCTGCTGATGGTCTATGGCGCCGTATCCGTCGTGTACGGCCGCAGGCTGACGGAAAAGCCGAGCGTGCTTCCGTGCCGCACCAAGCGCGCCCCCGCGTTCCTGCGTCCGATCAACGGCATCTTCTACGTTCTCAGCTTCTGCGTTGCGCTCTGCTCCTTCGCCGCCTGCTTCTACGGCACGTACGTGATGGACTGGTCGCACGGTGCGATCCTGTTCAACGTCATGCTGTGGCTCAACTACTTCACCGCGTTCCTCATGGCGCTCGTCTACCGGTTCGTGTGGGTCGAGCTGAAGGACGAGTTCAAGGCGAAAGCCGAGGTGCAGCTGGGCCTGATCTTCCTTATCGTGAATATCGTGCTGTTCGCGGTATATCTGGTCACGGTACAGATCTGGAACGAGGCACCCAACCAGAACGCTTACGCCATCATTCCGATCGACTTCACCGCCTGCTTCAACGCGTTTGCGCCGATCATGGCGCTGAACAATCTCGTCGGCCCGCTGGCGGCGCTGATAAAGGGATTGCTTTCGCGGAAAGCAAAGTAATAAAGGGCGGCTCTAAAAATTCATCGCACGGTGAATCGGCGGAATATTTTCCGCCAT